>JAQTVU010000562.1 GCA_028706695.1 Mycobacterium sp. | reverse complement strand
GATCAACGACCCACCTCGGTGAGCTGGGTCGCCGCGCGTCGCTGCGCCAGTTCGGTGGCGAAGCCCTGGTAGGCCCCGCGCAGCCGGGCGCCGGGCCAGTCGCCCGGCAGCAAGTCGGGGGGCAGCACCGGGTCGGTAAGCAGGTGGCGCACCATTGCCGCGGCCACCACGAACCGGGCGGGTACGTCCGCGGCAATCGCCATCTCGTCGAGCAGCCGGTGCCCGGCTTCCGCCCAGGAGGGCAGGTCCCACAGCTGGGCGGCCAGCTGTGCGGGCGCGTCGTCGCGGGCCTTCAGCACCCGCACCAGGGCCGCGGCCTGGGGCCCCGCACCGAGGTCCAGGTTATCCGGCCGCATCCACACGCCCTCGCGCAGCTCGCCGAAACGCTTGTCGCGCATGGCGGTTCGCAGTGCGGCACGGGTACGCGCGTCGGCGCCCACACTGGTGACGACGAGCATCAGCCACTCTCCGCGCCAGGGGCGGGTGGGTGGGCGCATGGCGTCGTCCTGCCGGTGCTGGCGGGCCAGCAGTCGATCCGACAACCGATAGCCGTCGGCGGACCGGATCAGGTCGCCCGCACCGACCATGCGGGTCAGCGCAACCCGCAACGTCGTCTCCTTGATGCCGAAGTCGGCGGTCAGCCCTATCAATTCGCCGGCGGTGGCGCAGGCGGGATGGGCGCCGAGCAACACGCTGAGCACGACCGAACGGGCTGTCATGTTGGGCATGGCTACACCTGTGAGGCCCGGCGGCCGTGGTCGCCGAATGGCTCGTCGCGATGCCGCACCGCCTCACGGAAGCCGTGCTCGACGGCGTCGGCGACGAACGCGTGGCCCTCTCGGGTGTGCCGGGCCACCCCGTCGAACACGGTGCCGATCATCCTGCTGGTGGCCACGCCCTGTTGCAGCAGGGCCGAATTAAGCGCCAGCTTGGCCATGATGAGCTGGTTGACCGGCACCGCCGCGATCCGCGCCACGAGTCGCTCGGTGCGCACGTCGAGCTCCTTCGGATCCGGCGCCTCGATGGCGAGCCCCCACTCCGCGGCCTGCGCGCCGGTGATGCAGTCGCCGGTGAACAACAGGCGTTTGGCGCGCTGATCGCCGAGCCGATGCGCCCACAAGCCGGCCGCCGGGATCCCCCACACGCGGGTCGGCGGATAACCGATCTTGGCGTCGGCGGCCGCGATCACCTGGTCGGCGTGCAAGGCGATGTCGGTGCCGCCGGCCACGCAGTAGCCGTGGATCTTGACCACCGTCGGCTTGTCGGCGTGCATGAGGCTGGAAAACCCTCGCACGAAGCGGCTCATCATCTGGTAGTCGATCACCGGGTCCCACGGCTGGTCCGGCAGGTGGTTGCTGCTCTGCGTCTTGCCGTCCAACACGGTGCCCGTATACGGGCCGGTACCGCCGGCCGAGCCGGTGCGGTCGGCATAGGCGGACAGGTCGAAACCCGCGCAGAATCCCGCGCCGCGTCCGGATACGAGGATTACGTGCACGTCGGGGTCGAGGTCGGCGCGCTCCACCAGCGCCGAAAGTTCCAGCGGGGTGTCCGCGACTATCGCGTTGCCCTTCTCGGGTCGATCGAAGGTGATCCGCGCAACCCGATCGGTCACCTCGTAGGTCATCGTTTTCAGGTTGTCGAAGTCGACCGGCCTGATTGCATGAGTCATGTTGGGCTCAGCCCTTGACCAGGGCGCGCTCCAGAATCGGCGCGAGGTCCAGCCCGGCAGGCATGGTGCCGTATGCGCCGCCCCACCGTCCGTCGAGGCGGGTGGTCAGGAACGCCTCGGCGACGGCGGGATGCCCGTAGCGCACCAGCAGCGACCCCTGCAGCGCCAAGCAGATGTCCTCGGCGACCTTGCGGGCGCGCAGCTGGATGGTGTCCAGGTCGGCGAGGTCGTGTCGCAGCCGTTCGACGTGGGCGCCCAGCCGCCGATCCAAAAGGGCGCTCTCGCCCAGCTCGTCGAACAGGACTTCGACGCATTGTGGGCGAGTTACCATGGCGCGCAATGTATCCAGCGCACTGACATTGCCGGAGCCCTCCCAGATGCCCATCAGCGGGGCCTCCCGGTACAACCGCGGCATGCCGGAGTCCTCGACGTAGCCGTTGCCGCCCAGGCACTCCAGCGCTTCGGCGGCGTGCGGAGTGGCGCGTTTGCATACCCAGTATTTGCTGGCCGCCAGGCCGATCCGGCGCAGCAGCGCTTCGGTCTGGTCTCCGCGCACCGCCCTGTCGGTGGCGCCGGCCATTCGCATGGCGACCATTGTGGCGGCCTCCGCCTCCACCGCCAGGTCGGCCAGCACGTTGCGCATCAGCGGCTGGTCAATCAGGTAGGCGCCGAACGCCTTTCGGTGCTGGGCGTGGTGGATGGCGCGGGTCAGGCCGGTGCGCATGCTGGTGGCGCTGCCCAGCGTGCAGTCCAGCCGGGTGAGGTTGACCATCTCGATGATGGTGGGGACGCCGCGGCCCTCCTCGCCCACCAGCCAGGCGACGGCGCCGTCGTATTCGACCTCGCTGGAGGCGTTGGCGTGGTTGCCCAGCTTGTCCTTGAGCCGTTGCAACAACATCCGGTTGCGGGTGCCGTCGGGCAGGATGCGCGGCAGCAGGAAACAGGACAGCCTGCCCGGTGCCTGCGCGAGCACCAGGAAGATGTCGCACATTGGCGCCGAGGTGAACCACTTGTGCCCGGTCAGGCTGTAGGTTCCGTCGGCGTTGGGGGTCGCCCGCGTGGTGCCGGCGCGCACGTCGGAGC
>JAQTVU010000561.1 GCA_028706695.1 Mycobacterium sp. | reverse complement strand
AAGCCGCCCTGGGACCCGACGCCGAAACCATCCGCAACCGCCCGTACGTCGAACAGCTTCGTCTGGCCATCGCCGGACACCCCGCCCCAGACCACATCATCACACCGGTGGCCGACGGCCCCCCCTGCGATCTGGAATCACTACGACAGCGCACCCTGCACGTCTGGGAGCGCGTCCACGCCAGCGCCTACCGCGACATGGGACCAGCCATAGCCGCCCTGATCAGCGAACTCGAACACGCCAGCCGCACTGCCGCGAAAACCCAACGCCCTCAACTTGTTTCGCTGCTCGCCCAGACCTATCAAGCCGCCGCGGCGGTGCTGGTCAAAGTCGGTGATCGTGGTGCGGGATGGGTGGCCGCCGACCGCGCCATCGCCGCCGCCGAACGCACCCACGACCCCGCCCTGATCCTTGCCGGCCAACTGCGCATGGCCCGCACCCTGCTGGACTCGAGCGAACAAGCACTGGCCCGGCACGTCTTAACCCAGGCAACCCAACGACATGAAGTCATCATCGCCGGCGGCGATCACGGCCTGATCTCGCTCGTGGGCTCTAGCGCGTTGCTGTTGGCGATTTTGCACGCCCGTGATGCCAACACCGATTCCGCCGAGCAGTGCCTGATGGTGGCACGTCGGCTCGCCGCCGTCCTGGGCGCCGACCGCAACCACCACGACACCGAATTCGGCCCCACCAATGTGGCCATGCACGCCGTGGGTGTCGCGGTCGAACTCGGCAACGGACAACAAGCTCTCGACCGCGCCGCACATGTCCGCCAAGCCGAGCAGCTCTCACCCGAACGCCAAGCCCGCTACCTGGTCGACATCGCCCGCGCCCACCTGCTCACCCGCTCCGGGCGCGACGCACTACGAGCCCTGATCAAAGCCGAACAGATCGCCCCCGAAGAACTCGCCGAATCACCCCGCGTCGCCGAACTCCTCGACGACATCGAAGCCCTGCACCGACGCCCACGCCTGACCGGCCTGCGCGAACTCCGCCAACGCCTCTACGGATAAACGCCCACTCCCGCGATCCCGACATGGCCGCCGCGCACCCGCCGCCACCGCATCTCGCCTCACCAGCCCCGACGATCACAGCTCAGCTCCCACAGCGCACCAGCCCACACCCAAGCAGATCCACCCCTGCGGGCAGCTACCTCCGGGCTCCGCTGCGCTCCCTCTGCTCCCGTCCGCTAACGCTCCCGTCCGCGCCGGTCGCTGCACTGCGCCCCGCGTCCGCCGCCCACCACAGAGACCAGCTCGTCTACCTGGCACCGCGAACCTACCGCAGCGACCACGACCAGCACGGCCAGCCAACGGTGTCCGCGCGCACAGCGACTAAGCCGTCATCACCGTCGCAGATCGCCCACCGCAGACACAGCCGACAACAAGCCACAACCCCGCCCCGTGAGAAGTTTCTTTACTGGTATCAAGGAGATCAAGCGCCGCGCCGACGTCGTGGAAATCTTCCCCAACCCCGCGGCGTTCCTGCGACTCGCTACCGCCGTGGTGATCGAGGCTCATGACGAATGGCAAGTCACCCGCCGCTACCTCTCCGATGTGTCCATGGACGAGCTACGAGCTGTCATCGCCGCCAAACGCGCCGCCGCGGCACTTGCGAAACAACACCAAATCGACTAGCGTTCAACATGATTCATTGATCGCAGCGCGTGAACCACGCCGATCCGAAGTCCACCACTACTCGGGACGCTATCCAATCGATTAGAGACAGGATGTGTTGAATTGACCAGTACGTCTCCAGCGGCAGCAGCCGCCGCAGCAGAAAGCGAAGCGGAAGCCGCGGCTAAAGGCGGAGCTACATCTCAGATTTCAGTAAAGCCCGCAGCATCCGCTGCGCCAGCAGCCGATATTATCAACGCTGCGATTACCGTGGCTAATGCCCACAAATCAACGCACGTTCCCGGCACCTTGAATGTCGTGGCAAAAGTTACAATCACGGGTGGCGTTGTGCCATTCATATCGATGGCGGTCATTCTTTATAAGAACGGGAACATTGCCGCCATCGGCGCACCATTTATAGGTTCAGGGACCGGTCTTAACGGAAATGCCGCTACATTGTGCATATTTGGGCCTGCCGCAGACTACTATGGCTCGGCCGGTGCCTTGGTTGTCTTTCCGCCCGGATATGTCACGCCGGTGGGTTTGATAGGAAATAACGGCCCCGTCTCTAACATTAATTGCGCTCTACCCCCTGCCTAACAATGCTACCGTCCACGTAAGGATCTCTATCAAAATGCCATCTTCCTCATACCAGTGGATTCTCGATAGCCTGCACCCGTTTGAATACGATGTAGCGTCGCTAGTCCCGCCAGTATTCGATGCATATGCTCGAGTTTTCCATCCGGCGTACACCTTTTCAGACTCATCGCGAGAAGGGGTTGCTGTCACGTGGCGTGACGTGGCGAAGGCCAACGGCCGAGTGGCGCATCCAGCCATGGAGTGGGGATCGCTCCTCGGTACGTGGAACTCTGCTAGTTCTCACGGCAAATTATATGATCAAAACCCAAGCCAAGGTGAGCTACCAGCAGCGATCACCAAAGAGCTCGGCGCGATCTTGAAGCAATTCACTAGTGCGACTAGTGTCTGGTACGCTCTCTGGACTGGCTACGGCGGCATTGAAGTCAAGGATGCCGAGATTATGGACCTGCCAGAGCGCCCGATGTATGTCATCGAAGGCTCGATTGACAATGCGGCCAACCCGTTCGGTCTAAAGACGCCACAGTCGGCAAATCTATGGTGG
>JAQTVU010000028.1 GCA_028706695.1 Mycobacterium sp. | reverse complement strand
CTTTGGTGACGCCAGGGTTACAACGTTCCGTGCCCGTCGGCGGCTCTCCAAACACAGTCACAGCAACTGTTGCGGAGCGCGGCCTCGTCGCTGATCTCGCGGCGCGGCGGGCGCCGCGACACGCCGGACATCGACGAGCCGGAGCTGCGGTCACCGCAACGGCGTCGGAGCCCCCGCGCCGCCCGCAACATGCCGCCCGCAACACGATGCGATCGGGCACCCACGGCCCGCCGCGCGTCGTGTGCCGGGCCGCCCGACGCTCGGTGCCGGAGAGCCAGACGGTTGGGCGAACATGCACCTGCCCGGATGACGACGCCGCGGCGCTCGCCTGGCCCGGCCAGGCTGCGACCGCCACCCGGCACCGCGCGGCCCCGCCAGGCGCTGGTGACCCGGCCGCGGCGCCTGCGCCGACCGGGGCATGCGGCGGCTCACGGCGCGTCCCCGCCGTGCGGCTCGGCACCAAGATCCGTCGGCCGGTGGCCAGAGAAGAGCAGCACCGAGCCGACGGCGTTGCAGCCGTCGGCTCGGTGCCAGATTGGTCGGTGATCCGCCTATCCGGCGAAGGGGGGCCGGGCCATCACGGTGGGCCGGAACCCGTACTTGGGGCCCGCCATGCCGTGCCCGCCGACACCGGCACCGGCCAGCGGCATGCCGCCAAGCAGGTTGCCGGGTCCCCCGGCGGCCGCCTCCGGGGCGGCGCTGATGGTGCTGACCGGCACGGCCGCGTGGCTCATCGCGGCCGCGGGGGTGGCCCCGGTCCAGGACACCGGGACCGACAGCTTGCCGATCGAGCCCGCGCCGCCCGTCACCGCCGACACGTGCGAGGCCGCGGCGCCGCCGCCCAGCAGGCCACCCAGACCCCCCAGGCCCGGCTTGGGAATCGCGGCGGCCGGCGCCGGGCCCAACGACCCCAGCGTCTTGCCGATCTGGGTGAAGAAGTTGCCCATACCAACGGAGAAGTAAGGCAGACCTTCCGTGTTGTACCACAGGGCCGAGTAGCTGTTGTAGCCCGTGACCCACGTCCCGATGTTGTTGGGCAGCACGCTTTGACCGCTGAGCACGAACCAGAGCTCGGTGAGCAACGGATTGTTGTTCGTGAATTGGTTCATCGCGTTGGTGGTGTTGGTGGGATTGGCGAAGGCCTGCAGCTGGGCCTGCATGCTGCTAATGGCCTGTTGCAGGCTGCCCGCCGGGTTTTTCTGGGCGGCGGCGACGGCGTTCGCCTGCAGGCCTTGGGCCGCCGGGTTGACGATCTGCGGTGCGTTTTTGTAGGGCGTCACCTTGGTGGCGGCCGCCGAGCGGCCCGCGTAGGTGTACATCGCGGTGGCGTCCTGGGCCCACATCTGGGCGTACTGGGCTTCCAGCTGGGCGATCAACCCGCTGTTGAGGCCCAGCACGTTGGTCTGCACGGCCTGGGCCAACTCGGCGCGGTTGGCCGCGATCAACGGCGGGGGCACCGTGGCCGCCAGCGTGTCCTCATAGGCGGCCGCCGCGGCGCGCGCCTGGGACGCGAGCTGCTCGGCCTGCGCGGCCGTCGTGGTCATCCAGGCCACATACGGCTGAGCGGCCTGGGCCATCGACGCCGACGCCGGCCCCATCCACTCCTCACTGCCGAGCGTGGTGATCACCTTGTCGTAACCCAACGCCGTGGCGTTCAACTCGGCGGCCAACCCGTTCCACGCCGAGGCCGCCGCCACCAACGACGACGAACCCGGACCCGAATAGATCCGCGCGGAGTTGATCTCCGGTGCAATGGAACCAAAATCAATCACCTTGATGACCTCCTTCAGCCGGCAGCGACCGCATTGGCCGCCTCGGTCGCCGCATACGACCCCGAGCTCATGCCCAAGGTGTTGACAAACATCTCGTGAACGGCCTGCGCCTGGGCGCTGACGGCCTGATACATCTGGGCATGCGCGCCAAACTGCGCCGCGGTCAGCGCCGACACCTCGTCAGCGGCCGCGGGCACCGCGCCCGTGGTCGGGGCCGCCGCCGCCGCATTCTGCGCACTCAACGTCGAGCCAATCCCCTGCAACGTGCTTGCCGCAGCCGCCAACGTCTCAGGCTGCGTCGTCACAAACGCCATCCCAACTCCTTCCCAAACGCCCTCGGCCACAACGGCCTTCGGGACTCAGCCACCACACGGTGGGCCACCGGGCACCGCCGCCGGGGCCAACCGATCACCTTGTCATTGCTCACTGTGCTCGCTTGCTCACTGTGGTGATGCTTCTATCCGGCCGACGGCGAGCGGGCGAGCACGCTGTAGCGGAACCCGTACTTGTTGACGTAACCGGAAGCCGCCGCACGCCGGCCCGCGCCCCCGAGCGGCATTCCCCGCAACAGGGCGTTGCCGGGCACACCGGCCGAGCCCACATGGGCGGGCGTGCCCTCCTCCGCCGCGGTGACCGCCGACGCGAGTTGCGTTGTCGGCGTTGTCCATTCGGACGGCACCGACAACGCGCCGACCCGGCCGGCCTGGCCCGTGCTGGCCGACACCGCCGACGTGGTGTGGGCGCCGAGGCCCAGTTGCGCGAACTGCGGTGTCGGATACCACGCGCCACCCACACCGGCCGTCGTACCACCGGGACCGGACGTCAATGCCTGTCCCCAGTTGTAGCCGTGGTAGCCCGAACCGTAGCCGTTGTACACCTGCAGCAAGCTGTGGAACCACACATAGTAGGTGGCCTGGGTGATGCCCGACGTGTTCCACGGGGTGGGAATCTGATTCAGCGGCCACGGCAGCGCCGCCGGATTCGTGGTGGCCGTCGTGAGCAGGTTCTGCAACTGTTGCAGCGGCTGCGGCAACGTGGTGGTCGCCGCGACCAGGTGCGGCGTCGCGGCCATCGGAACCAGCTGCGGCGCGTTGGTCGCGGTGGCCTGCGCGGAGTTGCCGGCCGGGGTGCCGACGGCCTGCGCCACCGACAGCAGCTGGTGAAGCCCCGCGTCGGGAGTGGTGGTGTTCGGCGGCGAGTCGAACGGAATCAACAGCGAGGCGGTCATCGCAGACCCGAGGTAGCCATACATCGCGGCGGCGTCTTGGGCCCACATCTCCATGTATTGCGCCTCGGCGGCCGCGATGGCTGCGGTGTTCTGCCCGAAGAAGTTGGTCGCGATCAGCATCAGCAACAATGCCCGGTTGGCCGCGATCGCCGACGGCGGCACCGTCATCGCGAACGCGCCCTCGTAGGCGGCCGCGGCCGCCCGAGCCTGGTTGGCGGTTTCCTCGGCCTGAGCGGCCGCCGCCCTGAGCCAGCTCATGTAGGGCGCCACGGCCGACAGCATCGAGGTCGACGCCGGGCCCACCCACGGCCCACCGGTCAGATCCGAGATCGTCGAACTGTAGCCGGTGGCCGCGGTGTCGAGTTCCGCCGCCAATCCATCCCACGCCGACGCGGCGGCCATCATGGGCGCCGACCCTGGACCCGTGTACATGCGACCGGAATTGATTTCGGGCGGTAGCGCTCCGAAGTCGAACACCCGTGCCCTCCCTTACTCGGCCCTTACTCGAAAGTGGTCGCATAGCGATCACGGCTCCCACATCCGACCTGGTGGAGGCCGTGGTCACGACCTCGTCAAACATTCGCTACTTCTGCCCGCCGACCGGTGGGGCCGCGACGCGAGTGCTCGCAGTCAGCAAATCCCGCTAAGGGGCTGACCGGACGAGGTGGCGCATCGGTCCGCTGTACTGGATTTGCGCTCCCGCACCAGGATTCCCGAACATCCGGTCAGGAACAATGCGCGCATTCGGTCTCGGTACCCCCACAGTCAGCAACCGAGCGACAGCTCGCTTGTGCGCTGTGCTGTCGCTCGCCAACGACATTAACTCGTTACAGGCGGAACGCCGACATGGGACGCCAACTGTTCACTAGCCACCGACGACTGTTCACCCCATGTCGACCGCTGTTCATCCGACGTTTGCTCGTCGGTCGGTTGGGCGGATAACGGAGGTCACGTACGGCTGCAGGGCTGCCGGTCACTCCTCTTCGAGAATCAGGGCCATTTCCGGGCAGGACGCCACACCCTCGCGGGTCAATTCCATATCCTCCGGGCTCACCTCGTGCTCCTCGAGGATCGAATATCCCGAGTCGTCGATCGGGAAAAGCTCAGGACTGACGGCGTAGCACTGGGCGTGGCCCTCACACTTCGACTGGTCGAGACGAACCTTCACAAGGATGTCCTTCTTCGGCGTTTCCGGGGAATGCGCCAGGTCGGATTTGGCGAATCGATAGGTAGATTAGTCGGTCGTAAGCCGCAGGAGGTGCCTGCATCGACGCCGGCCCGCACCGTAACCTTGGCCCGACAGCCGATTGGCGGCCGCTTGACCTGCATGCAGAATTGGCTTGCCGACAACCCGGACGAGTCGGGCGATCCGGAGAACAGATAGGCGGACACCAGCGCGCATGAGTCCTCTCGATGACTGCCGGGATTACCGGGACTACCAGCCGGGCACGTTCCACCTGCCGCGGCTGGACTATCACACGTTGCCGATGGGCGCCGATCGTGGTGTCGGATGGAAGACATTGCGTGACGCGGGGCCCGTCGTGTTCATGAACGGCGCCTACTACCTGACCCGCCGCGAGGATGTGCTCACAGCGCTACGCGAGGCCAACGTGTTCTCAGCGCAATTGGCGCTTCAGCCGCCGGGCAGCCCGGTGCCGGTGCTGCCCTCGGCGTTCGATCCTCCCGACCACACGCGCTACCGCAAAATCCTGCAACCGTATTTCAGCCCACACGGGTTGAGCGCGTCCCGTCCGGCGCTGGAGCGCCACGCCGTCGAGATGATCGCCGACCTCGCCGGCCGAAAAGGGTGCGAGGTGATGGCAGAATTCGCGCGTCTCTACCCGTACCAGGTGTTCATGGACCTCTACGGACTGCCGCTGCAGGACCGGGATCGCGTGATCCGCTGGAAGGACGCCGTTGTGGCCGGGACCTCAGAAGGGGACGAGCTCCTGGCGTACTTCACCGACGTGGTCCGCCAACGCCGACAGAACCCGGGCTCAGACCTGTTGTCGCGAATCATGACCGGCCCGGGCGACCTCAGCGATCTGGAGCTGCTCGGTATGACCCATCTGTTGATCCTGTCCGGTCTGGACACGGTCGCCGCGGCGATCGGCTTCTCGCTGTTCGAATTGGCACGCAGACCCGGACTGCGCAAAGAGCTTCGCGAAAACCCCGGCCTGATCCGGGTTTTCATCGAAGAGATCGTCCGGCTGGAGCCGTCGGCGCCGGCGGCGGCCCGGGTCACCACCGAGGTCGTCAAGGTGGGCGGCATGACGCTTCCCCCGGGCACCCCGGTGCGGCTGTGCACGGCCGCCGTCAACCGCGACGGCAGCGACGAGATGTCCACCGACGAGCTGGTCATGGACGGAAAGATGCACCGGCACTGGGGGTTCGGCGGCGGGCCACACCGCTGCCTGGGTTCGCATCTGGCCCGGATAGAACTGACCCTCGTCGTCGCCGAATGGCTCAGGCAGATCCCCGACTTCGAACTGCCCACCGACTACGTCCCCGAGATTCCGTTTCCATCAAAAACCTTTGCGCTCAAGTCATTACCGCTGCACTGGGATTGACTGGAGCCAGGACCGACCCGAGACCCCGGCAAACGGAGACCCGAGCGCATGAGCACATCCGGCGAAAGCCAGCCGGGCACTTTCCACCTACCGCGGCTCGAGTACTCCGCGTTGCCGATGGCCCAAGACCGTGGCGCCGGGTGGCGGGCATTGCGTGACGCGGGGCCCGTCGTGTTCATGAACGGCCACTACTACCTGACCCGCCGCGAGGATGTGCTGGCGGCGCTCCACGACCCGAAGCTGTTCTCGGCGCGACTGGCCCTGCAGCCTCCCGGCAACCCCGTGCCCGCGGTGCCGCTGGCATTCGACCCGCCCGAGCACACCCGCTACCGCAAGATCCTCGAACCGTACTTCAGCCCGCGGGCTGTGGCCGGGTCCCGGCCCGTGCTGCAGCGGCACGCCGTTGACCTGATCGCGGCCCTCGCCGGCCGAAGACAATGCGAGGCGATGGCGGATTTCGCGCGTCTCTACCCGTATCAGGTGTTCATGGACCTCTACGGGCTGCCGCTGCCGGACCGCGACCGCGTGATCGGCTGGAAGGACGCCATCGTGGCCGGCAGATCCGACATGGAGCCAGGGCACGAGCTGATGGGCTATCTCCCCAATGCCATCCACCGTCGCCGACGGCGCCCGGGCTCTGACCTGCTGTCGCAAATCATGACCGGTGAGGGTGATTTCAACCATCTGGAGCTGCTCGGCATGCTGCTCCTGCAGATCCTGGCCGACCTGGACGTGGTGTCGGCGGCGATCGGTTTCTCGTTGTTCGAATTGGCTCGGCGGCCGCAGCTGCGTAGCGAGCTTCGCGACAACCCCAGACAAGTCAGGGTTTTCATCGAAGAGATCGTTCGGCTGGAGCCGTCGGCGCCGGTGGTCGCCCGGGTCACCACCGGGTTGGTGAAGGTGGGCGGGATGACGCTTCCCCCCGGCACACCGGTGCGGTTGTGCATCGCCGCGATCAACCGCGACGGCAGCGACGAGATGTCCACCGACGACCTGGTCATGAACGGAAAGGTGCACCGGCACTGGGGATTCGGCGCGGGGCCACACCGCTGCATGGGTTCGCACCTGGCCCGGATGGAGCTGACCGCGGTCGTCGGCGAGTGGCTCAGGCAGATCCCGGATTTCCACCTGCCGCCGGGCTATGTTCCCGAGATCAAGTTCCCGTCGAAGGGTTTCGCGCTCAAGTCGCTGCCACTCAACTGGCACTGAGCAGGCACTCGCCGGAAGACATGGCCGGCGGCGGCGGTTGGGCCACTGCGCCGGGGCCGACCCGACTTCGGGTCGGTCCCGGCGCAGCCCTTGCGAACTACTTGCGTACCTCGGTCGCGGCCACCTGAACGAACACGCCGGTGTCCTCGGCCATCAGCAGGCCTCGGCCACGGGGCAGCGGGCCGCCCTTCATCTTGCCGCGGATGAAGCCTTCGTCCGGGTCGGCGTCCATGACCAGCAGCGGGGCATTCGCCTGGTGCAGGGCCCGCAGCATCGGGTCGCTGCCCGCCGAAGACCAGCCACCGAACGAGCGGGTGACGATCACGTGCAGGCCGACGTCGGCCGCTCTGGTCACCCAGGGCACGGCCTTGTGCAGCGGCGAGTCGAAACCGGTCGGCAGCTGCTGGATGTCGTCGACGATCAAGAAGATCTCCGGGCCGCTCCACCACGACCGCGACAACAGCTCTTCGGCGGATAGACCGGGGGGCGGCTCGCGGCCGGCCAAGACCGCCGCCAGCTCGCCCATCATCGCGTGCACACCGTCGAGGTTGTAGGCGAACCGCTCCACGTAGTCGGAGCCCAGTGCGGTCAGCAGCTGGCGGCGCGGGTCCACCAGCCACACCTGCGCGGATCGATGCGGGGTCGGCGGGGCGCTGGTGGATCCCGGCGCGTACAGCCGGCCGATCTCGGCCATGATGGTCGCCAGCGTCGTGGTCTTTCCGCATTCCCGCCGTCCCGTCACCATCAGGTGCGAGTTCTCGGCGAAGTTGAGGTAGACCGGCTGCAGGTCCAATTCCGATATGGCCCATGTGATTCCGCCCGCGCCGACCCCCTGGCGGGTGTCCCGCGCGGCCAGCTCCCGGACCTGCTGCACGCCGAACGTCGCCGGCAACCGGCGCACCGGCGGGGCCTGACCGCTCGTGAGCCGGCTGACCGCCTCCACGATGCTGTCGGACTCGAACACATTGGTGGGTGTGCTGCCCAACGCCGGGCGGCCCACCAGCGTGTGCAGACCCGACTGCGGGTCGGCGTCGAGCCGGATGTAGTTGACCGCGACCATGCCGCGACCCGGCTTGACCGGCACATCCTTGGCGAACCGCGAACGCACCAGTTTGGCGTCTTCGACGGCGGCCAGGCGCAACTCGACCCGGGACCCGAAGCCGCTGCGCACCGGCGGCCGCAGCTCCGACTCACGGTCGGCGGTGACCACGACGTGCACACCGAAGGACGGGCCCTGGTTGATGATCAGGTTCACCTGCTCGATCAGCACCTCGTTTTCCTCGGCCAACGCCCGGTAGTTGTCGATCACCAGGTAGACGTCGCCGAAGCCGTCGTTGGGCACCGGGCCCGGCTCGCCGCCGAACTTGCGCCGCCGGAACACCTCCGTCGAGGCGATCCCGTATTCGAGGAAGCTGCGCTTGCGTTCCCGGACGAGCGCCAGCAGTTCCGCCACCGTGCGGCGCACCCCGTAGGGGTCAGTCGGCCCGGCCACCTCACCGACGTGGGGCAGCCGCGCGACCGTGGTCAACGCGGTGCCGCTGTAGGCCAGGCAGTAGAACTGGACCTGCTCGGGGGTGTGGGTCAGCGCGGCCGAGCAGATCAGCGTCTGCAACGCCGTCGTCTTACCCGACCCGCCGGCGCCGAGGATCAGCACGTTGGAACCGGGCCCCGAAGTGTCGACCGTCCACGGAGGCTGGTCGTGCTTGAAGGGACGGTCGATGATCCCGATCGGGAACACCAGGTCGCGCGCGGTGCCGTAGTCCTGCTGCCAGGGGTGGCCGAGGAACCGGTTCACCAAGTCGTCGATGGCCACGGGCCGGTTCAGCGGCGGCTGCCACAACCGGTACGGCTCGAACGGGATCCTGCGCAACTGGTCGATGATGACCGTACCCACCTTGGGGGTCCTGATTCCCTCGGCCTCCTCGTCCTCCTCCTCGACGCGCTCGGCATGGGCTGCGTCACCGTTCGTGGGCAGTTGCGGGGTGTCACCGTTCGGTCCCCCGACGCTCACCTCGAGCGGGGTGAAGGCGTTGGTGAACAGCTGCGGGCGGATGTAGTCGATGCTGTGCACCAGCGTTGGCGCTTCCTCGCCGTCGATGGTCAACCCGCGGGGGAAGTAGTCGCGCCAGAGGAACTCCGCCTGGAACCGGATGACGTCCTCCAGGCTCCGGCGGAAGTAACCAAGACCCGCCTGAGCCGGCAGGTTCACCGCATTGGGCACACCGGCCGCCTGCGCGGCACCCGCGGTGCGGGCCTTCAGCACCAGCCGGTAACCCATGTTCTCCATGAGCTTTTCGGCTCGGCTCTCGATGGTCTGCGAGGCCATCATCAAGTGGATCCAGTAGGCGCGCCCCTGCCGGCCGATGGAGTCGAGGACGTCGACCGCGGTCGGCATGATGCGGAACCATTCGTAGAACTCGTCGATGACCACCACCAGCATCGGCAGCGGCGGCATGTCCTGGCCGCGGGCCCGCATCCTGGATCGCACGGAGTTGTACTCCTTGGCGTCGTCGACGCCGGCGCTGTCGCAGATCGCCTTGCGGCGGGCGATTTCACCCCACAGCGCGTCCAGGAAGCGTTCCATCAGCGCCTGGTCCTCTTCCAGGTCGGTGATGATCCGCGACACGTGCGGCACGCCGGCGAACGGCTTGACCGCCGAACCGCCCTTGAGGTCGGCCAGCACGAACTGCAGCTCGTCGGGCGGGTGGCCCAGCATCATCGACTCGATCACGGTTCGCACCAGGGTCGACTTCCCGGAACCGGTGGTGCCGGACATGACGCCGTGCGGGCCGTCGCCGCCCTCGTCCAGCGACTTCATGTCCAGGAACAGCAGCTCGCCGTTGTCGGAGCGGTTGCCGAACGGTGCCCGCAACCGCGACCGGCCCATGGTGTCGGTGCGGTCGCCCCACAGCTGAGCGAAGTCGATGCTGGCGGGGTCGTCGATCCCGTAGTAGGACAGGATGTCTCGGGCGCCGATGTGGGCCACCCGCTGCCCGATCTCCTCGTACGCCTCGGCCAGCCGCCACCGCGCCAGTTTCTGGGCGAATTCCTCGGCCTCCGCAGCGCTGAAGTGGTCGGTGAGGGCGAAGAACCACGGCTTCTCGTCGATCACCATCCAGGTGTCGCGGTCGCGCGGCAGGGCCTCGATGATGCCCATGTCGTCGAACCGCAGCGTCCGCTCGGGGACGGCCGTCCACATCGACGAGCCGGTCAGATCGAAGAACGTCACGCCGTCGACACCTTCGGCGCTGATCACGTACTCCCATTGGGGGTCGACGGCGTCGGCGATGATCACGGTGTGCGGCGTGGGGGTCTGGGTCGACGAACTGGCGTGCCGCGGCGTGAATGAGCCGCGCCCGGCGAACAACTCGGCTTGCTCCGCGGCGAACTCACGCACCGAGCTGTAGACCATCCGCGCGTTGCCCGCCGCATCCAGACGTCGCGGGTCACCGAAGTGCGGAAGCCACTTCACCCAGTCCCATTCGTCCAGGTCGGAACTGACCACGATCATCTGCACATGATCGGGCCCGTGCGAGAACGCCAGTTGGCAGACGATGGCGCGCATCAGTCCGAGCACCTGCCCGCGTCCCCCGATGAGCGAGTACCAGGGTTCGACGAGCAGCGAGATCATCTTGGGCAGGTTGTAGACGACGCTCTGGTAGCGGCCGAACTCCTGCAGCGCCTTACCGGTCACCGGCTCGAGCTCGATGTCGGTCGGCATGTTCTGGGGCTCGCCCCAGGTCACCTCGGGGCGCGTCATGCCCACGCCGACTCGCACGACACCGAAGTTGAGGTCCTTGCCGTCGGGCTTGCGTTCCCACATGCGCGACGACCCGACGGCGGCCGCGAGCGTGGTGGGCGCCGGGTGGAACCACCGATAGTTGGCGTCCATGCTGTCGGCCGACTCGTGGGCGGTTTCGCGCAGCATGTCGAGCATCAACATGAACTGGGCGCGCATCGCATCCAGCTTCGGGCGGCTCATCTGCTGCTGGCCGCCGAACCGGCCGCCGAACATCATCATCGCGACGCCGCCGATCATGAAGATCGGGG
>JAQTVU010000560.1 GCA_028706695.1 Mycobacterium sp. | reverse complement strand
GGCCGCACCCCCAGCTGCAACGCCGCATCCGCGAAACGCTCGTGCACCACGGCCGTGCCCGTCGCACCGTTGAGAATCGCGCCTTCGAAACGCGTTGCCGCCCGAGCCATCCCGGCGCACATCGCGCCGGTCTCGGCGACACCCTTGCCGTACAGGTCCTGCACGATGAGACCCACCGGAATGTTGGCCATCCTCGAGCGGGCAATCACCATCGCGCTGGCGATTAGCGAGGGGCTGACCGTCAAAACGACTTCGGGCCTGTTCCAAACCGCTGAAACCACCCGGGCGCCGAAGGTCGACTCGAAGATCACCCGGCTGCGCGTTGTCGGCTCGGCGGGTACGTAGTGCGCGAAGCGTCGCACGACGACGCCGTCCATGACTTTCACCGTTCCGGACAGGTTTTGGTACGCCGGGTCGACGCGCCATTCCGGATAATTCGGCAGCCCGGTGAGAACCTCGACGTAGTGCCCGCGAGCCGCCAGACCGACAGCCATTCCGGTGGTGTACGGGCCGATGCCGGACTTCTCCGGCTCATAGTTGATGCTGACCACGCAGATGCGCACTTATCCTCCACTCCAGTCGCAAACCGCCGGCCCCGCCCGCATTCATTGCCGCGCCACGTCGGCGTTTGCCCGGTACCACCGCACGGTTGCCTCGATGCCGTCACGCAGCGGGATTTGGGGCCGCCAGCCCGCCGCCCGCAAAGTCGAGACATCCAAAAGCTTGCGCGGTGTTCCGTCCGGCTTGCTTGGGTCCCAGCATGTTTCACCGCTATAGCCCACCGCGTCGGCCACCATATGAGCGATTTCCGCAATGGTGTGGTCCACCCCGGTGCCCACATTGACGTGCTCGGGACCGTCATAGTGTTCCAAAAGAAACAGCGACGCGTCGGCCAGGTCGTCGACGTGTAGCAGCTCGCGCCGGGGTGTGCCGGTGCCCCAGTTCGTCACCTGTGGCGCCCCGCTCGCTCTGGCCTCGTCGTAGCGGCGGATGAGTGCGGGCAGCAGGTGCGAGCCGGTCGGCGAGAAGTTGTCGCCGGGTCCGTAGAGGTTGGTCGGCATCGCCGAGATCCACGGGAGGCCATGTTGACGCCTGACCGCTTGAACCTGAAGGATTCCGGCAATCTTGGCGATCGCGTATGCGTCGTTCGTCGGCTCCAGCCGCCCGGTGAGCAGCGCGCCCTCCTTGATGGGTTGTGGGGCCTGTCTCGGGTAGATGCAGGAGGAGCCAAGGAACAGCAGCCGGGGCGCCCGGGCGGCCACGGCCGCGTCGAGCAGGTTGACTTGAATCTGCAGGTTTTCGGACAGGAAATCGGCGGGATAGGTGTTGTTCGCGAGAATTCCGCCGACCCGGGCGGCGGCATCGACGATCACCTGGGGCCTTGAGTCCAGAATGAAGTCGAATGTAGCGGCCCGATCCGTCAGGTCCAGTTCGGACCTTTGGCGCACAACGAGGTTGGTGAACCCTTCGGCTTGGAACCTGCGGAGGACGGCGGATCCGACCAACCCGCGGTGTCCGGCGATATACACGGGAGCGGCGCGGTCAAGGGCGCCAACCGATGGGTGCGTGCTCATGGCTGACCGATGAGCGCCGGCTTGTCGATCCACGGTATGCCTTCGCACCGCAACGCCTCGGTGTCCGCGTCCACCATGATTTGGGCCAATTCGGCGGTGTGCACGGAAGCATTCCACCCCAGCTTCTGGGCGGCTTTGGTCGCGTCGCCGATCAGCGAGTCCACCTCGGTGGGTCGCAGGTAGCGTTCGTCGAACTGCACATGCTTTTCCCAGTCGAGTCCGGCGTGGTCGAAAGCGGCTCGGACGAACTCGCGCACGGTGTAACCGTGCCCCGTCGCGAGGACGTAGTCGTCGGGGTCGGCAGCCTGCAGCATCCGCCACATTCCCTCGACGTACTCGGGCGCGTAGCCCCAGTCGCGGACCGCGTCGAGGTTACCCATGAAGAGGCTGGACTGCAGGCCGGCCTTGATGCGCGCCACCGCTCGCGTGACCTTGCGGGTCACGAAAGTCTCACCGCGCCGTGGCGATTCATGATTGAACAGGATGCCGTTGACGGCGAACAGCCCGTAGGCTTCGCGGTAATTGCGTGTCACCCAATACGAGTAGACCTTTGCCGCGCCATACGGTGAACGCGGATAGAACGGGGTCTGCTCGTTCTGGGGTGGCGGGGACGCCCCGAACATTTCCGACGAGGACGCCTGATAGATGCGGCACTGCACTTTGGAAAGGCGCACGGCCTCGAGCAGTCGCATGGATCCCATGCCCGTGGTGTCACCGGTGTGCACCGGCTCGTCAAAGCTGACGCGCACATGTGATTGCGCGGCAAGGTTATACACCTCGTCGGGTTCGATGGTGCTGAGCAGCGTGACCAAGCGGGCGCCGTCGGTGAGGTCACCGTAATGCAGAAACAGCCGGGCATCCGCATCGTGCGGATCGACGTAGAGGTGATCGATCCGCGACGTGTTGAACGTCGAAGCCCGGCGGATCAGCCCGTGGACCTCGTATCCCTTGCTCAGCAGCAGGTCGGCGAGATAGGACCCATCTTGTCCGGTGATTCCAGTAATGAGGGCGCGTTTCCGGGCGGCTCCGCCGGAACCGCTCGGTCGCCGCGACGGCAGACTTACGGTCTGTTGCATGACTGATAGCATACAACTAGTATGCGATATAGCGCTAAGACCAAATCAACCGTATGTTGTGCGAGTTCCTTCTCGCGGCGCTCGGGCCCGTCGCAACGGCTGCGGCCGCCGT
>JAQTVU010000559.1 GCA_028706695.1 Mycobacterium sp. | reverse complement strand
GGAATAGCGCTTACTCGCATTCCCTAACTTGGTGGCCGTGGTCTTGTCCTGGCCGGTCATGAGGTTGGTGGTGAGCTTCCTTGGGACGGCCATGGCGCCGACGGCGGGCTTCTCGTCGACGAGCACGAATCGGATGTTCACGGAGTCGCCTTGGGGATCGAACGAGGCGGCAGGACCATGGCTTCTTGGGGAACGTCGCGGGATACCACTGCGTTGGCGCCGATTGTCGCTCCGTCGGCGATGTGGACACCGCGCAACACTGTCGCCCTGGTCGCGACCCAAACCGAATCCCCGATGACGATCGGGGCGTTGTCGAACTCGAACGTGGGGCTGAATCTGTCGTGGCTACCGGTGCACAACAGGACTTCCTGCGAGATACAGGTATTGGATCCGATGAACACCGGCTCGAGATTCAGGATCCATGTCGATTCACCGATCCACGTGTGGTGCCCGATTTCCAACTTCCAGGGCCAGTGGATTTTGACATCGTGGCGGATGAGGGTGCCTACCCCGATGCGTGCACCGAACCCGCGCAGAATCATCAGCCGTAGCCGATTGGGACACCACCATCGCATGGCCAGGTTCCGCGACACCAGCATCCACAGCAGCTGCACCGGCCACGGCCTGCCCTTGTTGTAGTTCTCGCCGGTGAAGCTGCCCAAGGAGAAACGACGGCCCGGCCGCAGGGCCGAATCCGACCCGGCGTGCTGTGGTATCTGCTCCGCTACAGTCATGTCTTCACCAGTAGCTTTCTTCGCCCGACGGCGGTACGGAACGGTCGGGGCACGCTATACCCTCGCCGCCGCATGGTGGGTGCGATACCCGTAAGGGCCTGACGTCCAGTAGCTTTCGCAGCGTTCCATCGGGACTGCTGGTGTCCCAGCGGGTTTCGCCGGCGTAACCCACCGCGTCCGCGGCGGTGCGGGCGATGCCTCGGATCGTGTGATCGATGCCGGTGCCGACGTTGACCTGGCTTGGACCGTCGTAGCTCTCCGCCAGGTGCAGGCAGGCCGCGGCCATGTCGTCGACCCGCAGGAACTCACGCCGTGGCGTCGCGCTGCCCCAGTTGGTCGCTCACCACAAGTCATCGCATCGTCGTAGCGACGCATCAGCGCCGGCAACACGTGCGACGTGCTTTCCGAGAAATCGTCGTTCGGCCATAGACGTTCGTCGGCATCGCAGAGATCCACAGCAGGTGGTACGGAGCGAACTGTAGCGTTCGTTGAATCGAATGTGTTCGGTCCAGTTGAGATCCACGTGCGTGAACGCCGCTTCCACGAAGTCACGCACGGTGAACGGTTCGCCGGCGGAGTCATCGGGCTCGTCCACCCGCAACGTCGGCCACATGCCTTGGACATACCTCGGTGCGTAGCTCCGGTCGCGGACGGCGCCGAGAGTTCCCAGATACAGGTGCGGGTCCCGCCGTGATCCGCACAACGGCACGGGTGACCTTGCGGGTTAAGAACGTCTCACCACGGCGCGGCGACTGGGCCTTGGAGATGCGCAGGACCTCCAACAAGCGGGTTGACCCCAATCCGGTGGTTTCTCCGGTATGTTCGGGCTCGTCGCAGCTGACGCGGAGATGCGATTGAGCCGCAAGGTTGTAGACCTCGTTGTAGACCTCGTCGGGCTCGATGGTCGCCAGCAAAGCGACCAGCCTAGTGCCGTCGGTCGGATCGCCGTGGCGCAAGAAAGGTCTGACTTCCGGGTCATGGGAGTCGACGTAGAGATGGTCGATCCGGCGCATGTTGAAGGTGGACGCGCGCCGGGTCAGGTCGGATACTTCATGTCCCCTGTGTAGGAGCAGTTCCGCCGGGTACGAACCGTCTTGCCTCGTGATCAACGCCTTCTTGCGCGAACCGTTCCTTGGATCGGCGGTGCCGTTGACCGGCACGGTCAGCCGGTCCCTCCAACCAATAGTCACTCCAGCGGCTCCGTCCCTGGCCACACGGTCCAGTCGAAGTTGACTCGCCCTCCAGCCGACCCCGGTTGCCAGGATTCGTAGCCGCGCGCCCGGCAGCAAAGGAGCGTGCAGCATGTTCTGTGACATAGGCTGGCACCGTTCTCTCCCCATGGAGTCTCCCCGAAACGGCTGCGGACGCCGAAACTGGCAGCCTGCATAAAGGAAATATCCCATACTAAAAGCATGTCCGCAAGCCAGATTGCCAGCTACAGGTATGTGACTCGGTGAAGTGCGTGGGCGGGGTCGACTCGCAGCATAGAGCGGCTGGCGCGGCTGTCTTGAGAGTTTCGGCTGCCTTCGGCAGAAGCCGGGTGTGGTCGATGGTTTCTGTGATCGTAGAGGTTGCGGCCCCGGCCGCCTCCAACCAAGCCGAACGCGACCTACGCTCGGCCAAGGTGCAGCAGAATATATCCGGACGGCTGACCAGCGAGGCCCGCTACCGCATCTGCGGCTACCTGTCTACCGCCGTCAAACACGGCAACAACGCATCGCCCGTCCTGCGCGACGCCATCATTGGCCGCCCCTGGGTGCCACCAGGACTCGCCCCTCGGCTAACCAACAGCCCGAACACAAACAAGCCCGCACGCCAAATCCGGGCCTGAATTTTTACCCCAACTTCTCGTTGATGCCGGTACGAGACGGGTAAACATTCACCTGGTTTGTGAAGTTCGGGTGGGCCTCGGCGAGGTTGTTCGGGCGTGTCGGTGACGTGTGTGGTCTGTGATGCTGTTGTGATTACAGGGTGGCCCGGCTTGAGCAGTTGACACGCGAGCAGCTGATCGGGCTGGTTGTCGCGCAGGCCGGA
>JAQTVU010000558.1 GCA_028706695.1 Mycobacterium sp. | reverse complement strand
ATGTCGTGTTCACCCAGGAACATGCAGCCTGCGGTCTCACAAAACCGGCGCGCCACCTTGTTGCGGTGGTCCGGGTCGAACATGATCCGGCGACAACGCGGTTCGGCCTCGAGCACGCTGGCCACGAAATGCGGCAGCAAAAACTGGCCGACGCCCTTGCTCAGCAGATCCAGATCGCCGATCGCGGCGTGAAGACCCAGGTCATAGGGGTCGCATTCGTACCGCGTCGCAATCGAATCCTTTGCGGCCCGGTATAATTCGACGTATCCGCGGTCTTCCCCGTCCAGGCTGCCGACGAACGGGCGCGAATAGCTGCCTTCGCGTTGCGCGCGCAGGTAACGCCGCCAGCGCGACGCCGGCCAGACCGATTCCCACGCGTCGGCCAAGTGCGGCCGGCTCATCCATTGCGCGATCATTTCAGCGTCGGTGTCCGGGTCGGCCAGACGAAATGCGAACGGAGCGGGCACTTTCGGCATGGGCGGCGGCGGAACGGCACGGATCTCGGCGCTGATATCGGCCAGTTCCCGCGGCAGGATCACTTCGGGTTCGCTCATCTCAACCGCGCAGCCTACCCAAGCGGTGCGCGACGGGAGTCAGCGGCTTTCCAGCGCGTTTGCCGGCACCGCTCCTTGGCCGACAATCGAAGTCGCGGGTGGCGGTGACCGGGGTGACGACGCCTGTGGGCGAAACCCCTCGCCGGCTGGGGGACCGCGCCGGAACCGATGAAAACCACACGCACACAGTCGAACTCACCACAGCTACCGGCCCGAGGCACCGCCGCGCGGGCCCGCAGTCGCGTTCAGCCGCCCCCAAGTCCAGACCTGCCGCGCGTGGTACGGCGCAGCGGCGCCGACTCGGCGTCGGCCGGGGACTTGTGGCTGGGTCAGTAATGGTAGGTGTGCGAAGGTGCCGGCGAATGAACCGGTTCGTCCTCGAAGTCGAAGGCCTCGATGCCATATGCGCGGGCCAACTCGAGGATCTTGCTCGCCCGCGCGATGCGCGGCAGATCCGAGCCGTTGCGGATCTCTCCCCCGTCGCGCTCGAATTCGGCGAAAAACTCCTTGGCCCAAGCCAGCTCATCCTGCGAAGGCGAAAGTCCCTCGTTGACCACGGCGCATTGGTCCGGGGAGAGGCAAATCTTGCCGGTCATGCCGAACTCGACGGACACCGCCGTGGCCTCGATGAGCTTCAACGGATTGGACCCGATGGTCGGGCCGTCGATAGCGCCGGGCAACCCGGCCGCCTTGGCGGCGATGGTGAAACGCGACCGCGTGTAGGCCAAAGTGCTCGGGTCCTCCCCGAAACCGGTGTCGCGACGGTAATCGCCGATGCCGAAGGCGAGCCGGAACGTCCCTTTGGCCGCGGCGATTTCGGTGATGCGCTCGAGGCCGCGGGCCGTTTCGACCAGTGCCACGATCGGTACCCCGGGCAGCCGCTTCGCCGTCTCGGTGATGTGGTCGACCGACTCGACCATCGCCAGCATCACCCCGCCGACGCCGGTCCCCGACAGTGCGGCCAGGTCGTCCGCCCACCACGGGGTGCCGAAGCCGTTGACGCGGACCCAGTCGCCGTTCCCGGCGCCTAGCCAACCTACGACGTTGTCGCGGGCCGCGTTCTTGTCCTTGGGCGCTACCGCATCCTCGATGTCGAGAACGACGATGTCGGCGCGGGAGTGCGCCGCGGACTGGAACCGGTCGGCATGGGCGCCGTTGACCAATAGCCAGCTTCGGGCCAGGACCGGATCTATGCGTGAGCCGACGTCGGCGGGGTCCACCGCGTGGCCGTCGACCTGGTCGTACATAGATTGCTCTGTCGATTGCTCTGTCGTCATGTTGATTTTCCGTCGCTCGATTGTTGCCCTAACCGTAGCCAGGCCATCAAGCGGCCCGTCAACGCCCGGGAAAAACACGTGTCGACACCAGGCGGAGTTCCGTAGGCTCGTGAAGTGAGCGTCACACCGGAGACGACCGTCGCCCTGCAAGACCGGTTCTTGCGGGAGCTGCCCGAGATGGCGGTCCGCTGGCACGCCGACACGGCTCCCGCCCCGCGGATGCTGGTGCTCAACGAGCCCCTTGCCGCCGAGCTCGGCCTCGACGGCGCCTGGCTGCGCAGCACCGACGGATTGCGTTTCCTGACGGGCAACCTGGTGCCCGGCGGGGCGGCGCCGGTGGCCCAGGCTTACGCCGGGCATCAGTTCGGCGGCTTCGTCCCGCGGTTGGGCGACGGCCGCGCGCTGCTTCTGGGTGAGTTCGCCGACGCCGATGGGCGCTTGCGCGACCTGCACCTCAAAGGTTCCGGTCCCACGCCGTTCGCGCGCGGAGGTGACGGCCTGGCGGCGGTCGGGCCGATGCTGCGCGAGTTCCTGATCAGCGAGGCGATGCACGCGCTCGGTGTGCCGACGACGCGATCGCTGGCCGTCGTGAGCACGGGACGCCCGGTGCAGCGCGAGACCGTGCTCCCCGGCGCGGTGCTGGCCCGCGTCGCCGGCAGTCACCTGAGGGTCGGCAGCTTCCAGTACGCCGCCTCGGCCGGCGGCGGCGACGTGGGCCTGCTCCGACGCCTCGCCGACCACGCGATCGCCCGCCATTATCCTGCCGCCGCCAAGGCCGAGCGGCCGTATCGGGCCTTGTTGGACGCGGTGGTGGCCGCCCAGGCGTCGCTGATCGCCCGGTGGATGTTGGTCGGCTTCGTCCATGGGGTGATGAACACCGACAACATGACGATCTCCGGGGAGACAATCGACTACGGGCCCTGTGCCTTCATGGAGGCC
>JAQTVU010000557.1 GCA_028706695.1 Mycobacterium sp. | reverse complement strand
CGGCGTCAGCCCACGGCGGAACCAGGCCCCAGCGCATGAGCCGCAGCCGCCGGGTGGGCTGGTCGTCGGGCCGGGCATGGCGGGTTACGACGGTGGCGACGGTGGCGGTGGGAGCCACGTTGTAATTGGGGTACTGGTAATCAGGGCGATGGGGCGCCGAATCCTCCGACCCCGCGCCCGTCGCCTCGTCGATGGCCTCGATCCTCTGTGCCAGCACCGCCGGGTCCGTCGTGACCGCAAACCGTCCGCACATGACCCCATGGTGACAGAGCCAGGAACTCCCCTTGGCGGCAGAACCGGTGACCGACGATGATGGACCGGTGACGATGTGGGCGGCCCCATGCGCGGCGGAACCGGTGCACGCGACCGTGACCATTCCCGGCTCGAAGTCGCAGACCAACCGGGCGCTGGTGTTGGCCGGCCTGGCGGCGGCGCAGGGCCGGGGCGCGTCGCAGATCAGCGGAGCGCTGCGCAGCCGGGACACCGACCTGATGATCGGAGCCCTGCGCACCCTGGGGTTGCGCGTCGACGGGCCCGGATCGGAACTTTCGGTCGCCGGCCGGATCGACCCCCGCCCCGACCCCAAAGTCGACTGCGGCCTGGCTGGCACGGTGCTGCGCTTCGTCCCGCCGCTGGCGGCGCTGGCCGAGTGCGTGGTGGAGTTCGACGGTGACGAGCAGGCCCGTGGCCGCCCCATCGCGCCGCTGCTGGAGGCGCTGCGCGGCCTGGGCGTGCGGATCGACGGGAGCGCCCTGCCCTTCCGGGTCCACGGCAGCGGTTCGGTCGCCGGGGGCACGGTGGCCATCGACGCCTCGGCCTCCTCGCAGTTCGTATCCGGCCTGCTGTTGTGCGCGGCGGCCTTCGACCAGGGCCTGACGGTCCAGCACACCGCGTCGGTGCTGCCGTCGGCGCCGCACATCGCCATGACGGTGGAGATGCTGCGGCAGGCCGGGGCCGACGTCGACGACTCGGTCCCCGACCGCTGGCGGGTGCGGCCGGGTGCGGTGGCCGCCCGGCACTGGACGGTAGAACCCGATCTGACGAACGCCGTCGCGTTCCTGGCGGCGGCCGTGGCCAGCGGCGGCGCGGTGCGCATCACCGGCTGGCCGGCCGCCAGCGTGCAACCGGCCGACCACATCCTGAAAATCCTGGGCGCACTGAATGCCGTTGTCTGCCAGACCGAGTCGTTCCTGGAGGTGCGGGGGCCGGCGCAGTACGACGGCTTCGACGTCGACCTGCGCTCGGTCGGTGAGCTGACGCCGTCGGTGGCGGCGCTGGCGGCGCTGGCGAAGCCGGGATCGGTGTCGCGACTGAGGGGCATCGCCCACCTGCGCGGCCATGAGACCGACCGCCTGGCCGGACTGAGCGCCGACATCAACGGTCTGGGCGGCGATTGCGCCGAGACGCCCGACGGCCTGATGATCGCCGCCACACCGCTGCGGGCCGGTACCTGGCGCGCCTACGCCGATCACCGGATGGCGATGGCCGGCGCGATTGTGGGGCTGCGGGTTCCCGGAGTCCGGGTGGACGACATCGGCGCCACCACGAAGACACTGCCGGAGTTTCCACAGCTGTGGGCGCACATGCTGTCAAACGAACCGGAGCCCGGCGATTGAGGCGCGGCGACCTCGACGAGTCCGACGTCAAGGACCGCTCCGGTCGGGGCTCGCGACCGCGCACCAAGACTCGCCCCGAGCATGCCGACGCCCGGGCCGCGATGGTGGTCAGCGTCGACCGCGGCCGGTGGGGATGCGTGCTGGGCGGTGACCCCGAACGGCAGGTCACGGCCATGCGGGCCCGCGAGCTGGGCCGCACCCCAATCGTCGTCGGCGACGACGTCGACCTGGTCGGCGACTTATCCGGGCGGCCGGACACCCTGGCCCGCATCGTGCGCCGGGGGCCGCGGCGAACGGTGTTGCGGCGCACCGCCGATGACACCGATCCCACCGAACGGGTGGTGGTCGCCAACGCCGACCAGCTGCTGATCGTGGTGGCGATGGCCGATCCCCCGCCGCGCACCGGTCTGGTCGATCGAACCTTGATCGCCGCCTACGCCGGCGGGCTGAAACCGATCCTGTGCCTGACCAAGACCGACCTCGCCCCGCCGGAGCCGTTCGCCGAGCAGTTCGTCGACCTGCAGTTGACGGTGGTTGCCGCGGGCCGCGACGATCCGCTGCTGGCGGTGGCGGACCTGCTCGCCGGCAAGATGACCGTGCTGCTGGGGCATTCCGGGGTCGGCAAGTCGACGCTGGTGAATCGCCTGGTCCCCGCCGCGGCGCGAGCCGTCGGTGCGGTGACCGACATCGGCAGGGGCCGACACACGTCCACCCAGTCGCTCGCGCTGCCCCTGCGAGGTTCCGGCTGGGTGATCGACACTCCGGGCATCCGCTCGTTCGGGCTGGCCCACATCGAGCCCGACGACGTGCTGATGGCTTTCTCGGATCTGGCCGAGGCGATCAAGGACTGCCCGCGCGGGTGCGGGCACCTGGGGCCGCCGGCCGACCCCGAATGCGCGCTGGACGCACTGACCGGGTCGGCGGTCCGCCGCGTCGCCGCCGCCCGTCGGCTGCTGGCCGCACTCAAACAGACCTGACCAAACGCATGCCCATCTCGTCGGCGCCGGCCGGGGGCAGCCCGGGGCTCGGCGACGCGCGCACCACCGCACCTGCTTGACATCGCCCTGCGCTACGCGGGTGTCACAGGAGGAAGCCACCGGTGTTAGGCGGCGTCAGGCGGCGAACCCGTCGCAATCGCGGTCGCTCGTCGGCAGCGCC
>JAQTVU010000556.1 GCA_028706695.1 Mycobacterium sp. | reverse complement strand
GACAGCGCGGGGCGAGCAGGCATGCCGTCAGCTTAATCGCGCACCTACGGGCGGACGGCGCGCTACCCCGGCACGGTCGGGTGCGCGTCAGCGGCCTGCCGCGTGAACGGGAGCGTCACGTCAGGAAATCCGACGGCAGCGATTCCAGCATCATCTTGGTCATCCGCACCGCGTATTCGGAGCTGCCGCCCCCGACGATCAGCGCCGCGAACGCCATGTCGCCGCGGTAGCCGGCGAACCACGAATGCGATCCGCCCGGGAACTCGGCCTCACCGGTCTTGCCGTACACCGCCCCGCAGCTCGCGATCTCCTTGGCGGTCCCGTTGGTGACCACCAGCCGCATCATCGGCCGCAGCGCCTCGACCATCTTGGGGCTGATCGGCGTGCTGTCCCCTTCGACGGTCGTCGGGCGGCCCGCGATCAGCTGCGGCACCGGGGTCCGACCGGCGGCAACGGTCGCGGCCGCCAACGCCATGCCGAACGGACTGGCCAGCACCCTGCCCTGGCCGAAGCCGTCCTCGGTGCGCTCGGTCAGATCCACGGTGGGGGGCACCGAACCGGTCACCGTGGTGATGCCGTCCATCTGGTAGTCCAGGCCCAGGCCGTAGCGGCTGGCCGCCTGCGTCAGCCCGCGGGGCGGCATCTTGCTGCCCAGCTCGGCGAAGGTGGTGTTGCAGGAACTGGCAAAGGCGCGTGACATGGGCACCACGCCCAGGTCGAAGCCGCCGTAGTTGGGGATACTGCGCTGCCCGATGTCGATGTGCCCGGGGCAGCCCAGCATGGTGTTGGGCGTGGCCATGTCGCGTTCCACGGCCGCACCGGCGGTGATCATCTTGAACGTCGACCCGGGCGGGAACAGCCCGGTCGTGGCGAGCGGGCCGTCAGCGTCGGCTCCCGCGTTCTGTGCGATCGCGAGGACTTCCCCGGTGGACGGCTTGATCACGACGATCATCGCTTGGCCACCGCGGCTGTCGACTGCGCGCTGCGCCGCGTTTTGCACCGCCCGGTCCAGGGTGAGCGACACCGACGGCGCCGGCGACGCCTCGACCTCGTGCAGCACG
The DNA here is from genome assembly GCA_028706695.1 of Mycobacterium sp. Taxonomy (GTDB): domain Bacteria; phylum Actinomycetota; class Actinomycetes; order Mycobacteriales; family Mycobacteriaceae; genus Mycobacterium. Next base: position 1,719 of record JAQTVU010000556.1, on the reverse strand, counting down.
GCGACGTCGACGCCGTTCTGGTTGACGCTGACCACCCGCCAGCCCGCCTCGCCCTCGAGCTGATCCTTGACGGCCTTCTTGACTTCGGCGACGGCCATCGAGGCGAAATGCGGGTCGGTGGGCAGCATCTCGGGCTCGGGGGTGACCACGACGCCCGGCAGCCGGCCGATCGCCGGGAAAGCCTTGTCGTTGTCGTCGGGATGCAGCGTCACCAGGTCGATGGGCTGGGTCGCGGAGCTGGCCTGCTCGGCGAGCAGCTGCGGATCGTTCAGCGCGTCGTTGAACGGGTGCAGGACCTCCACGACCGCGCGAGCGGTGCCCATCAGTGCGGGCCCGGCCTGGGTGGCGTCCAGCCCGTAGTGGTACAGGTAGCCGGGCACCAGCACATCGGTACCGCCGAGCTCGTTGACCGAAGCCCTCCGCGGCCGGTCGGCCCGCAGCGCGAACGTCTGGTGCTCGCCGAGCTTGGGGTGCAGCCCGGTGGTGGTCCAGTGCACCGCCCAGCGTCCCTCGTCGCGGGCCATCTTCAGCTGGCCGTCATACGTCCAGGTCCGGTTCTTGGGCAGATGCCAGGTGAAGCGGTAGTCGACCCTGCCGCTGTCCTCGGCGTACTTGACGCCCAGAAACTGGACGTCCAGGTGGGTGGCCTGCAAACCTGCCCAGGCCGCGTTGAGGGCCTCGCGCGCCTCACTGGGCCTGTCGCTGAGCTGCGCGGCGGCGGCGGTGTCCCCAACCGCCAGCGCGGCGAAGAACTTCGCGGCGGCCGGGCCGGGACCGTCGGGCCGCGGTGTGCACCCGGACAGCGCGACGAACGCGACCATCAACAAGCCTGTCACCGATGATACAAACGTTATTTTTGTTGCCATCGGTGCTGATGTTAAGGCTGTGACTCGCGAGGCGCCGCCGACACACCGAAACCGGTCCGTTATCCGGGGTACAACTCCCCCCGGCGCGGCGGACCGTCTAATCGGGTCTAATCGAGCAACACCGTCGCGAAAGTGCCGACCTGGGTGAAGCCGACCCGCGCATAGACCGCGCGGGCCACGCTGTTGAAGTCGTTGACATACAGGCTCGCGATCCGTCCACTGCCGACGATCACCGCGGCCACCGTCGCGGTGCCGGCCGTGCCCAGGCCCAGGCCGCGCCACTCCGGGTGCACCCACACCCCCTGGATCTGGCCGACCGCCGGGGACTGCGATCCCACCTCGGCCTTGAAGACCACCCGACCCGTGTCGAAGCGGGCCCAGGCCCGCCCGGCGGCGATCAGGCTGGCCACCCGACGCCGGTAGCCGCGGCCGCCGTCGCCGATCCGCGGGTCGACCCCCACCTCGCCGATGAACATGTCGACGGCGGCCACCAGATAAGGATCCAGCTCGTCGGGCCGCACCTGGCGCACCGCGGGATCGATCTCGCAGCTGGGGTGCGTGGACAACGCCATCAGCGGCTGCCGGTCGCGCACGTCACGGGCCGGGCCCCAGGCCGACTCGAGCCGCCCCCACATCGGCAGCACCAGATTGGCCCTGCCGACCAGCGACGAACAGCGCCGCGGCCCGCTCATCGCCTCGTCGGCGAAGGCGTTCAGATCATCCGGCCCGCCGCGCAGCGGGATCAGGTTGGCGCCGGCGAAGCACAACGACTCGTCGGCGTCGCGGCGGGGCCACAACTCCCCACCGATGGAGTTGGGGTCGATGCCGTAGTCGGCAACGCGGGCCGCGACCC
>JAQTVU010000555.1 GCA_028706695.1 Mycobacterium sp. | reverse complement strand
CTGGCGGCGCGGGTGAGCACCGACGAGGACATCGCCGCGGCCGTCGACATCCCGCCGCAGACCACCCGCGCCCGGCTGCGTGGCGAGTTCATCAGCGCCGCCCAGGCGGCCGGACGCGACTTCACCGTCGACTGGGTGCATCTCAAGCTCAACGACCAGGCGCAGCGCACGGTGTTGTGCAAAGACCCCTTCCGGGCCGTCGACGAGCGGGTGAAGCGGCTCATCGCCAGCATGTAGCCGGCCGTCGGCTCCCGGCGGCCGGGAATGGTGCGACGCGGCCGCCGGTGGAAGCGCCGGGCGGCGACCATCTAATAGCCTCTAGCAAATGGCGACCTCGAAAGTCGAACGGCTGGTGAACCTGGTCATCGCCTTGCTGTCCACCCGCGGCTACATCACCGCGGAAAGGATCAGGTCCAGCGTGGCCGGTTATGCGGACAGCCCCAGCGCCGAGGCGTTCTCCCGCATGTTCGAGCGCGACAAAAACGAGCTGCGTGACCTCGGCATCCCCCTCGAGGTGGGCCGCGTGTCGGCCCTGGACCCCACTGAGGGCTACCGGATCAACCGCGACGCCTACGCACTGCCGCCGATCGAACTGACCGCCGACGAGGCGGCCGCGGTGGCGGTTGCCACCCAGCTGTGGGAGTCGCCCGAGCTGATCACGGCCACCCAGGGCGCGTTGCTCAAGTTGCGCGCCGCCGGGGTCGACGTCGACCCCCTGGACGCCGGGGCCCCGGTGACCATCGCTTCCCCGACGGGGGTGCCGGGGCTGCGCGGGTCCGAAGAGGTGCTGGGAGTGTTGTTGGCGGCGATCCAGGCTCGGCAGGCGGTGCAGTTCCGGCACCGGCCGTCGCGGGCCGAGCCCTTCACCACCCGAGCCGTCGAACCGTGGGGCGTCGTCACCGAGAAGGGCCGGTGGTATTTGGTCGGCCACGACCGCGACCGCGCCGACACCCGCATCTTCCGGCTGTCGCGGATCGGGGCCGACGTCGCACCGATCGGTCCGGCCGGAGCGGTCACCGTGCCCGACGACGTGGATCTGCGCGGCATCGTCACCCGCAAGGTCGCCCAGACATCGGCGCGGGAGCCGACCGGCGGGCATGCCCGCGTGTGGGTGGCCGACGGACGGGCCACCGCGCTGCGCCGGGCCGGACGGTCGGTCGCCCCCCGGCAGCTGGGCGGTCGCGACGGCGAGGTCATCGAACTCGACATCGGATCCGCCGACCGGCTCGCGCGCGACATCACCGGCTACGGGGCGGACGCGGTCGTGCTGCAGCCGCAATCCTTGCGCGACGACGTGCTGGCCCGGTTGCGCGCCCAGGCGGGGGAAGGCGACGAGGAACGGCGGCGCCGATGACGCAACTGTCCACGCGGCTGGTGCGGCTGCTCAACATGATTCCGTACTTCCAGGCCAACCCGCGGATCACCCGCGCCGAGGCCGCCGCCGACCTCGGGGTGTCCGTCAAGCAGTTGGAGGAAGACCTCAACCAGCTGTGGATGTGCGGGCTGCCGGGCTACTACCCGGGTGATCTCATCGACTTCGAGTTCTCCGGTGACAGCATCGAGGTGACCTTCTCCGCCGGCATCGACCGGCCGCTCAAGCTCACCTCGCCGGAAGCCACGGGTCTGCTGGTGGCGCTGCGGGCGCTGGCCGACATTCCGGGCGTCGTCGACCCCGAAGCGGCGCGCAGCGCGATCGCCAAGATCGAGGCGGCCGCCGGCGCCGCCGGGCACCATGTCCGGAATTCGGCGGTGGCCGCCGGCGAGCCGGCGCCGGCGGAGAGCCGGGTCGCGGCCCGGGTGCGGGCGGCGGTGCAGGACAGGCGCGCGCTGGCCATCGACTACTACGCCGCGTCACACGACACCTTGACCAGCCGGGTGGTCGACCCGATGCGGGTGTTGCTGATCGGCGGGCACAGCTACCTGGAGGCCTGGTCGCGGGAAGCCGAGGGCGTTCGGCTGTTCCGCTTCGACCGGATCATCGACGCCACCGCGCTGGGCGAGCCCGCCGCCCCGCCCGAACCGGCGCTGCAGGCGCCGCCGGACACCTCACTGTTCGACGGCGACCCGGCACTGCCGTCGGCCACGCTGCGGGTCGCGCCCTCGGCGTCGTGGATGTTCGAGTACTACCCGATGCGCGACGTGCGCGAATTGCCCGATGGATCCTGCGAGGCCGTCATGACCTACGCATCCGACGATTGGATGACGCGGCTGGTGTTGGGATTCGGCCCGGAGGTGCGGGTGCTCGCCCCGGAGTCGCTCGCGCGGCGGGTGCGGGACGCCGCCGTCACGGCCCTGGCGATCTATCGGGCCCAAAATCCGGCGTGACACCACTCCGGCCGCGGCGCGGGCACACCGGTGCCCGGCCGGGCTGCGGTAACATCGGGAGGAAGTCTGGAGGTAATCAACGTGGGCAGTCTCAGTCCGTGGCACTGGGCGATCCTCGCTGTCGTGGTGATCGTGCTGTTCGGTGCCAAGAAGCTTCCCGATGCGGCGCGGTCGCTGGGTAAGTCGATGCGCATCTTCAAATCCGAGCTCCGCGAGATGCAGAACGAGCACCGAGCCGAAGCGTCCGCTCTTGAAACCGCTGCCGAAAATCCGACTCCCGTGCAGGCGCAGCGAGTCGACCCTTCGCCGGCCACCGGGCAGGACCACACTGAAGCACGCCCGGCGTAGTCGGGAACCCTCGTCGCGGTGCCCGAGCATCACCGAGCGAGCGTCGTGAACGTTTCCAGGGTTTCAGCGCGCACCGCCGCCGTGCTGGGGCGGCTCAACCCTCGCCATCGGCGCAGCC
>JAQTVU010000554.1 GCA_028706695.1 Mycobacterium sp. | reverse complement strand
TGGACAGGCCGACCAGAAACCGGGGCGGGTGAATGCTGGCCTGGCTGGCGAAACTCACCAGGCAGCCCGCCGTCACGCCGTTAGCCACGGTGGTAACGACGAACATCGGATAGTTCAGCAGCGCCACCAACTTCTCGAACGCCTCAACCCCAGGTTCGGCCACCCGCACAGTCTTCCCGCTCAGGCACCGCCGGAATCGCATTGGGGACGGCCGCGGCGCGCCGCACACCACGAAAATCGGACTGGTCGTGACCTGCAGCAGCCGCATTCTCCCGCTGCGATCGGCGCCGACCTTTGTCGACGGGCCTTCGGGCACCGGCGTCCTCAGCGGCGGCGTGGCTAGCTTGGCCATGTGGCGGAGCTGCTGTTGGGCGGACTGTCACTCGCGCCGAATTCACTGGCATACCCGGTTCTGTGCGGGGCAAACGGTGAGATGGTCGACATAGCCGTGCGTTAACGTAACGTTTCCCGTCCGTGCTCGCCGGGTACTTGCTTTGCGCTAGGAGTTGATTTGCATGGATACGAAGAAGGACCCGTATCACGTTTTGCCGAAGCGGGCGACCAAGCGGCGCATTCACCATCGCCACAGTCCGCAATCGGTGGCGGTCAAGCTCGCCAGCCGACTAATCGTGAAAAACGCGGTTCGGGCGTGGGCGTTCCAGCCAAAGCTGCATTGGCCGTTGGAATACGTCGACGGGCTGGCGGGTTTACTGCCGCGTTTCGGGTCCGCCGCGAACATCGAGCCAGTGCGCCTCGACCATTGCACCGCCGAATGGGTTCGGGCGCCCGGTGCGCCATCAACGCGGGCGATTCTCTACCTGCACGGCGGCGCGTTCCTGACCTGTGGCCTCAACACTCACCGTTCATTGGTGACCCGCTTGTCGCAGGCGGCGGATGCCGCCGTCCTCACCGTCGGATACCGCAAGTTGCCGTCGCACCGGATCGCCGATGCCATCGATGACGCAATCTGTGGGCTTCGGTGGCTGCAGCGCCGCGGCTACGACGGTGCCCGCATCGTCGTAGCCGGCGATTCGGCCGGTGGGTATCTGGCCTTCATGACCGCGCTCGCCGCCATCCATGGTCACATCGCGAATCCGGCCGGAATTGCGACGATTTCCCCATTCACCGACGCGGACCCGACCCGCAAACTCGATCATCGCAATGCGCGCAGGTGCTCGATGTTCACCGGCGAGGCATTGTCGAGATTCGCTGAATATCTCGGTGATGTTCAACTCCCGCAGTGCCAGGGCAGCTCGGCAAAGCGTGTGGCTTCACCCGTGGACGCAGACTTATCGTTATTGCCACCGGCCACCATTCACGCGAGTTCCGACGAGTTGCTGCTGCCGGACGCCGAGCTGATGGCGAAACGACTGGCGGCCAAAGGCGTTCGCTGCGATCTGCATCTATGGGATGGCCAAATTCACGACTTCCCGTTAGCGGCCGATATTTTACCGGAGGGGCGGCGGGCCATTAGATACATCGGGGACTTCATCAAACAGGTTACCCCGGGGCGCGAAGAGCTGCCCGGCAGCCGGGATGGGATCGCGTGGGTGCCCCAAACGCCCGCGACGAGCAGGGTCGGCTGAGCCAGCACATAGATAGCCCAGCGCACGTAGCCCAGCGGCCGTCAGCGGTGCTCTCGAATTCCTCGATGTCCGGGTCGATCAGGACCGTCTCGCGCTGCTCCTGCCAATCCGAACCGGTCGTCTCCAGCGGCATCTCCCCGCGGGGCTCGTCGTCGGCGGGAAAGTCGGCGGTCGGCTGCTGCTGTTCAACGGCGTCGGCCACGGGCACGTCGTCGCGGAAGCCGTTGTCGCTGTCAGTCATGGACGCCCGGTTACCCGCCGATTTTCGGACCGAAACCGGTCGGCACACCTGCCCCCCGGCCGGCGGCGGTGCCGTTACAGTAGGCGTGATGAGCCGACCAGCCCCGCCCGTGCTGACCGTGCGATATCAGGAAACCGAGCGCACCTTCGCCGCAGGAAGCGACGTAGTCATCGGGCGTGACCTGCGCGCGGACGTCCGGGTCGCACACCCCCTGATCTCTCGAACCCACTTGCTGGTGCGGTATGAGCAGGGCCGTTGGATCGCCATCGACAACGGCAGCCTCAACGGGCTGTATGTCAACAACCGGCGCGTGCCGGCCGTCGATATCCAGGACGGGTTGCGCGTCAACATCGGCAACCCCGACGGGCCCGCGCTGACATTCGAAGTCGGCCGCCACCAGGGCTCCGCGGGGCGGCCCCCGCTGACGACTTCGATACCCATCGTCAACGCACCGGCCGGGTCCAGTGCGCATGCACCCCACGGCCCGCCGCAGGCCGGCGCGCATCTGCCCGGCCAGCCGCACCCACCGCCATCGGCGTCGTTCCGCCATGCGGCGCCTGCGCCCGCCGGATCGGTCCCGGGTCACCCGCCGGAGGCGGAGCCGCGATACCCGAGCGCCGGGCCGCCCGGCGGCCCGTCCAGCGGACCGCAGCAGGCGCCGCACATCTACCGGGCGCCACCCATGGGGGTGCCAGCACCTGTGCGGGAGCCGAGGGCCGCCGAGGCCGGCGCCGTCGGCGGCGACGGCGATGGCGATGGCGATGGCGCCAACATCGCGACGTCGATGATGCGGATGCTGCGGCCGGGCAAAACGGCGGTGGAGTCGATGCCCGGCGCGATCAAGATCGGGCGGGCCAACGATAACGACATCGTCATCCCCGAGGTGCTGGCGTCACGTCACCACGCCACCCTGATCCCGACCTTGCACGGCACCGAGATCCATGACAACCGCAGCATCAACGGGAC
>JAQTVU010000553.1 GCA_028706695.1 Mycobacterium sp. | reverse complement strand
CGAGCAGAAACGTCGCCTGCTGCCGCACTGAATGATCTAGACGGTCCGCACACCCGGATCGGAAGGCCGGGCGTCGGGCAGATCACGCTGCAGGATGTCGACCGCGTGCTGCAGCTCGGCATTCCCCGCGCTGATGTAGCCGGCCGCCCGCGAAATGTCGTTGGCGTCACGGCGTTCCACACCCGCGATGCAAAAGCGCACCCCCACGCGGTAGCTGCCGATGGCGTGCGCGAGCGCGGTGTTCAGCTCCAGGTCGGGGCTCGGCAGATACTGCTGCGCGCCGGCGACCGCGGTGTCGGCTTTCCTGCAGGCCGCGCCCGTGGCGATGATGTCGTCGCCGGCCGCGGCGGCGGCGACCTCGTGCCGGGCGGCCATCAGGGCGTCGATCGAGGGCTGGGCCTGCGTGAGCCAGGCCCGCAGCTGCACCCGCAGGTGCGGGGAGGTCGTGGCTCCGGTCGACGACGCGGTCGCGGCGATGCTCGGTGCAGTCGGCGGCGCGGTCGAGAGGTCATGGTGAGCCCACCCGGACAGCAGCCCGACGACGCCTATCAGGGTTGCGCCGCTCGCCGCGGCGACGAGTTCTCGGCGGTGCTGCCTTGCCGGCTTGTCGCCGTCTTCGGAGCGGGACCGCGCCGCCGCGCGGTGACGGTTGGTGGCCATGGCGGGCCTTTCTCAATAAGCGATAATTTCACAACTGTCTTTCACAATTCACAGCTTCCTGAGATATTGCCCTTTCGGCCGGATCGCAAACGAGGGTCGTTGGCCTGGTGCGGTCACACCGTAGGGACCGCGGCCAAGGGGCCGAAGACCCTAGCGGCCCGGGCCGACGGAGGTCCCGCTGCGGCCTCCAACGCGGGTGAGGCGGGCGTCGAGTGACAAGGTGCCGGCCCCGACGACGAGCAGGAAGACGCTGCCGCACAGTTGGGCCAGGTCAAGGCGGGATTCGTGGAGGAAATCCCACCAGCCGCGTTCGGCGTGAAACAGTGCGGCGTGACCGGGCACGATGGGCGCCTTGGTGATCAGCAGGGCGCCCAGCATGTCGACGATCATCGGCACCGCGGCGACCCTGGTCAGCAGGCCGACGAGAATGAGGATGCCGCAGGCGGTTTCGAAGACACCGTCCAGGGTGGCGAACAGCGCGGGCGCGGGGATGCCGGCCTTGTGAAATCTGCCGGTGCCCAGGGTGGCGGGGCGCAGGAACTTCAGCATGCCCTCGCAAGCGAACACCAGACCGACGTAGAGGCGGATCAGTGCGACCGCGGCCGGCGCGCGCGTGGCAAGAAGCCGACTCATCCAGGACACAGCCGCTTCCTTCCTACGCCGGGGTGGCTTTCCGGCACCGCGGCGCGATGAAGCGCCGCAACCCGTAGGCGGCGATACCGACAGCCAGCACCGCCGTCCCCGAGAGAATCGACGGCAACGGCAGCGCCACCGCCAACACCACGCACCCGACGACGCCGAGGGCCGGTATCGCCGGCCGCGGGCGGCCCGCTTCGCGGTGCAGCGTCAGGGCCGAGGCATTGGCGATTGCGTAGTAGATCAGCACTCCGAAGGAGGAGAAACCGATCGCACCGCGCACGTCGGTGGTCGCCGCGAGCACCACCACGATGACGCCGATCAGCAACTCGGCGCGATGGGGCACCTTGAAACGGGGATGCACGGCGGCCAGGACGTGGGGCAGGTGACGGTCGCGCGCCATGGCCAGCGCGGTGCGCGAAACACCCAGGAGCAACGCCAGCAGCGAGCCCAGCGCGGCCACCGAGGCACCCGCTTGCACGATCGGCACCAGCCACGGCGCACCCGCGACCCGCACGACTTCCGAGAGGGGCGCGGTGGCGGCGCCGAGCCGCCGGGGTCCGAGGACGGCCAGTGACGCCGCCGCCACGCACCCGTACACGATCAGCGTGATGCCCAGCGCCAGCGGGATGGCGCGCGGAATGGTGCGTCCCGGGTCGCGCACCTCCTCGCCGAGCGTGGCGATGCGGGCATAGCCGGCGAAGGCGAAGAACAGCAGGCCCGCGGCCTGCAGCAGCCCGGCGACGGAGGCACCGGGGAGGCCCGGCCGCGTCGACGGCGCGGCCCCGTGCGTCAGCGCCGTCGTCACCACGGCAGCCAGGACCGCCAGCACCAGCGCAACGATGACGCGGGTCAGCCATGCCGATTTCTGCACCCCGGCGTAGTCAACAGCGGTCAGCGCCACCACGGCCGCCACGGCCACTGCGTGTGCCTGCGCGGGCCACGCGTATGCCCCGACGGTGAGCGCCATCGCCGCGCAGGAAGCGGTCTTGCCCGCGACGAAGCACCACCCGGCCAGATACCCCCAAAAGTCGCCCAGCCGCTTGCGGCCGTAGAGGTAGGTGCCACCGGAGGCGGGATAGCGGGCGGCCAACCGCGCCGAGGAGGTGGCGTTGCAGTAGGCCACCACCGCCGCGACGGCCAGGCTCAGCAGCAGGCCCGAACCGGCCGCGCGAGCCGCCGGGGCCAGGGCGGCGAAAATGCCGGCGCCGATCATCGAACCCAGCCCGATCACCACCGCGTCGAACAGCCCCAGGGTTCTGCGGAGTTCGTCGGGTGTGGCCTCGTGGGCCGCGCCGGTCACGTCCTCGCGTCTCCTCGGGTGACTGAGCCTCGCGCACAGAACCTATCAGCCAGACCGCCCGATGGGCCGGAATCCGCCCGCGTGGCAGACGAACTGGCCGGTGACCGCCGCCCGGCGGCGAACAGTACCGTATGGCAGGCTGAGAACCGCCCGCTGGGTGCCAAGGAGGTGCCGATGCCCGTGGACCGACGCCA
>JAQTVU010000552.1:617-2801 GCA_028706695.1 Mycobacterium sp. | reverse complement strand
ACCAGCGCGCGGCCCAGCACCTCGTCGGGGATGCGCGGATCGTCGGGGGGGCCGGCCAAATGGTTGGGGGCGTCGACGAAGCCGAAGAAGAACACGCTCATCGCGGTCAGGATGCGGCCCTTGTCCGGGATCGTGCTGTCCAGCACGTAGTCGTACGCCGAGATGCGGTCGGTCGCCACCAGCAGCAGATGCTCGTCGTCGACGCGGTACAGCTCACGCACCTTTCCGCTGGCCAGATGCCGGTAGGCGGACAGTGCGGGGCGCATCGGGCCAGCCTAACCGGCACCGAAAACGCCACTCTGTGCTGGGATCGGGGCTATGCGATCGCGGTATTTCCCCTACGCCACCACCCCCGGCCGGCTGGTCGTCCAGCTTCTCAGCGATTTCGCCGTCTTCGTGTGGACGGCGATCTGGCTGCTGGTCGGCGTGGCCGTCTACGACGCCGTCTCCACAATCGCCGAAGCTGGTCGGCAAGTCGAGGTCGGCGCGCGCGGGATCGCCGGCAACCTGGCGTCAGCCGGCCGCGGTGCCCAGCACATCCCGCTGCTGGGCGACACGGTCAGCAAGCCGCTGGCGTCGGCCAGTACGGCGGCCCTCGACATGGCGGGCGCCGGGCACAGCTTGGACGCCACGACGAGTTGGTTGGCCCTGCTGCTGGCGATGGCCGTCGTGGCGGTGCCGATTCTGATGGCGGCGATGCCGTGGCTATACCTGCGGCTCAGATTCGTCCACCGCAAATGGGCGGTGATCGCCCTGGCCGCCACCCCGGCCGGCGAGCAGTTGCTGGCGCTGCGGGCGCTGGCCAACCGGTCGCCACGGACGCTGACCGCGGTCAGTGTGGATCCGGTGGGTGGTTGGCGCCGTGAGGACCCGGTCACCATCCGTGCGCTGGCCGCCGTCGAGCTGCGGTCGGCCGGGATCACGATCCCGACCCGCTGACAGCGGCCCGGCGGCGACCACGGTCAGCCACGCCGCCAACGCATGCCCTTGACCGCCATGGCGTAGCTCGCCACGGAATACATCCCAGCGGGAACACCAGCGCCCACCCGCACAGCGGCGAAGTTTGCGGCGCTGCGGTGAGGCCGGCGGTGAGGCCGGTGGTGGCGCCGTTGAGTTCAACCACCTCTTGTTCCGTCGACGTCGAAGCCCGATGTGCTGTCACATGCGTCAGCCCTGGCGGGCAAGTGGTTCACGTTGCGCGGCGCCGGGGCGTCGGATCTACACGCTTCACGCGGACGATGCGATGGCCGGGCTTGCGCCCAAGAATTCGGTCAAAGCCTTCGCCGACCGCTCATCCAAGAACCGGTCCGGCTGCTGCTCGTCCTTGCTCTTTCTTGCTCGACGTTGCTCGACCTTGCTTGCCTGCCGAGGGTTGTTAGGTGGTGGTCGGCGTTCCGCCTGCGACAACGACATCCCTCGTGGACCTCCCTCGTGGACCTCCCACCGCCCCGCTTGTGTGGCGGATCGACCGGCGCGGAGCAGCGCGGCCGCCCGGCAGAGAACTTTCTCATCCCTCTCTTGCCCGGGCCGTTCGGTATCTATCCGGTGCCGCCGCGGGTCCACCAGGCACTACGGCATACTTGTCGTACTGTTGGGCCATATACAGCATGTGGAGATTTACCAACAAGTTATCCACAGATTGTGCACATGGAGAGGGCTCTCGTGACTGCACTGGCAGGTCGACGTGAAGCACACGTCCGCATGGTGACTCCGAAGAAGGCTCGCCGAGAGATCGAGCGCCTACTTAAGAGCGCGAATATGACGCGGGACGAGCTCGAAGCGCGCGGTGACGCGTGGGAACTCGATGCCGACGAGCGCGGCGTGCTCTCCGACATCCGAGGCCTTGAGTTCCTGCTGGAACGAGTGTCCGCCGACAAGTGACGGCGTCGCTTGCACAGCAAGCAGAAAACTTCGCAAACGAACTGACCCGGACGAAACAAGGGTTCTCGTCCGTCAGGCCCGTCGATGCCCACCAGCATCGGGCGGGTGACGTCTAGGCCACGTTCGCGCAGGCCGACCAGCTGACCGCGCAGGCCGGGCCCAAGGGCCGCCGCGACCCCGGTCGCACCGTGGATGACCGACGCCTACCACGCCGGATCGGCGCTGCAGGCCCAGGCCGCGCTGCTCGCGCTGGCCAACGAGCTCGACGCCGCCCGCCCAGTATGGGTGCCGTGAAACTGGATG
>JAQTVU010000552.1:0-607 GCA_028706695.1 Mycobacterium sp. | reverse complement strand
ATGTGCGCCGGGGATGCTTTCGGTTAGATTGCGCCCGAACTAGCGTGGCGCTTTCCGTGTAGCCCTCCACCAGTGTGGTTGCGATTCCCGAGCAGGTGAGCGTGGCGATGGCCGAGATCGCCGAGAACATCGAATATGCGGTGTCCCCTCGCGAGCATCGAGAACCCGCAACAGCGCCGTGGGGATCAAACGCAGTGATCCACTCCGATTCCGGTAGCCTGGCAATCCCCTGGAATCTCGGGGGCAGCCGGCTCTTGTGAGGTTTGCGTGAGCGGAAATCGGGCGGGTTTCGGCCCATCTACCTGGATTTCTGCTGCGATGGAGGGAGTCTGGGCCGCGCCTGCTACGGGCGCACCCTTCACGCATCAAGGGCGCCTCGCGCCGCTTCGCGACGGCCTTCCGGCCACCCTTGACCCGCGAGCCACCGGCGTGTGCTAGCCGTACATCGTGAGGCTGGTCGAGGACAACTGCGCTCCCGCAGAGAAACTGCACCCGGCGGCGCGGCCCCTCTACGACGCGTTCACCGAAATCACGCGCCGCTTCTCGTCGGGCGACCCGACGTCCTCCTCCTACACCGCTTGCCTGCTCAGGCAGAATCCCGACGTGT
>JAQTVU010000551.1 GCA_028706695.1 Mycobacterium sp. | reverse complement strand
CGCTCTTCGGTCAGAGCCCAGTCGTCGACGCGCGCAGGATCGCCGAATGGGCCGCGAGGAAAATGGGCGTCGACCACCCCGAGACCTGGCTGGCGGCGCCCGAACCGAAAATCAGCCCCGCGGTCCTCGATCGCCTCGCCGAAATGGGTGTGGATCCGCAGCTCATCACCAAGGCCCTGGCGGAGGCCGGCGGTCCCGATCTCTCGGGCGGCAACGTCGAAGGTCAGGTCGCCGGTGATCCCATCCCACCGGGTCCGGCGCCACCGACTGAATCCGGGTCGGAAGAAGGTGGAGGCGAATGATCCTCACCCTGGAGAACGTGCTCGGCGTCTTCCCGGCCGGCACTACCGTGGGCGCCTACGAGCAGGCCCTCGAGGACGCCGGTCACCCGGTACCGCTCGGCGAGCCAATCGATATGGCGGTCGTCTCCCCGGAGGGGGAGGTGACCTTCGCCGGGCTGGTCGGCGCCGGCGTCACCTACTACATCGCCGCCAAATTCGGCGACGACTGGCGGATCCTGCGAGCGACCACCTCGGCGCCGAGCAGCCTGACCGTCGTCGACGTCTACGAACAGCTCCAGGCGACCGTGAGCGACGTGGAACTCCTCGATGACAACCTGTCGATCCACGAGGCGCTCACCACCGACGCTCACGGGGGGATCGTCGCCGACGATGACGAACGGCTCTCGGACGCGCGTGCCCCGCTCGCCCACGGCGCCTCCCATGAATCCGGCGGCGACGATCCCCTCTCCTTCCTCGCCTTCCGGGGGGAATGGGACGCCGAAGAAAGCTACTTCACCAATGACGTCGTGAAGCACAACGGCGAGACCTACCTCAACATCAAAGCCGACGCCGCTGGTCACGTTCCCTCCGTGTCTCCGACGTACTGGCTTTGGATCGGCGGGCTTTCCTACGTGGCCGAGGACGCGGCCAACAAGGGCATCGCCAACGGCTACGCCTCTCTCGAAGCCGCCGGCAAGGTGCCCGTTACTCAGCTCCCCAGCGCCCTCATGGAATATCAGGGTGCCTGGAACGCCTCGACCAACACGCCGAACCTCGAAGACGGTAAAGGTGGCGCCGGCGACGTCTACCGGGTTACCGCGGCCGCCGCTCGTGATCTCGGCTCCGGTGCCATCGACTTCCAGGTCGGCGACTACGCGATCTACAACGGCGCCATCTGGGAGAAGTCCGACACGACCGACTCCGTCGCCTCGGTCGCCGGGAAGAAAGGTGCGGTTACCCTCGCTCAGGCAGACGTCGAAGGGCTCGTCACCGCGCTTGAAGGAAAGCAGCCGCTCGACTCGGATCTGACCGCGATTGCCGCCCTCGCCACCGACGCCTTTGGCCGCGAACTGCTGACCAAGTCCACCGCTGCGAGTATTCGGGCTCAGATCGAAGCCCAGTACACGGTCGGCGGCTTCTTCGATGTCAAGAACCCGACCTACGGCGCCAAAGGCGATAACGCAACCAGCGACTCGACGGCGATCAATGCGGCGATCACCGCAGCAGAAGCCGCTGGCGGTGGCGTCGTCTACTTCCCGTCAGGCACCTACATCATCGACGCCACCTTGACGCTGAAGCCAAAGGTGCATCTGTGTGGAGCGGGGGTCGCGGCGACGGTCCTGAAGCTCAAAAACGGCGCCAAAACGGACGTGATCAAGACCGCGAACTACGGTGCGGGCGGGATCGCGGACTTCTCGGTCCGCGAGCTGACGATCGACGGCAACCTCGCCAACAACACGACGGGCAATGGCCTCCTGATCGATGGCCTGCGCTTCCAGCTCGACTCGCTTCGTATCCATCACGCCGCCGAAGACAACCTCAACGTGCAGTCCACCGGGACCGGCGCCGACGAAGACGCCGTGGGCGGCTATGAATCGGTCGCCTGTCACCTGAAGCTCTACCTCGCCGGCGGCCGCAACCTGCGTTGGGACGCCCAGGACGGTCGTCTCCACGACGTGATCGGGATTGCGAAGGACGCCGAATCGAAAAAGACGAACATCCTGATCGGCGAAAACGCTGGGATCTGCAAGCTAACCAACTGCCACGCCTGGGGGCAGAGCAAATACGGCTGGGTTATCCAGGGATCCTCTGTGCTGGTTGGCTGCGAAGCAGAGGGTGCGGTTACCGCCAACGTCCTGCTCGAAGCCGACGGGGTTGCCTGGATCGGCGGCAAAGTGTTCAAAGACGGCAGCGGCCACGGCGAAGTCGGCTTTGAGTGGGCCTCCGGCAAAGGTCACAACGTCTCGATCAGCGGTGTTCGTGTCAAGGAATGCCAGGGCGGCTCCTTCAAGTTCACCGGCAACGGGGAAGGATCCAGAGTCACCGCACTGGTCGAACTCCCCGAAGGCAAAAGCGCGGTAACCGGAGAACCGGATGCCTCTATCGTCTTCGACATCAGCGTGCGAGGCGGCGGCACCGCTGGTGTGGCGCAGCGGATCAAACGTCGTGTTCCAGGTACCGAAGAAACGATCCTCGACCTCGGCAAAGACGGGGACGCCAAAGCCCGCTTTCTACTGGAAAGCAATGGCCTACTGGCTTGGGGCGGCGGTGCGCTCTCTACCGACGTCTTCCTCTATCGCACCGAAGCAAAAACCGTGCGCCTCGAAGGTCGCCTGGATCGCACCGAACGACAGCAGGAACTGGCCTCTGCCGCGACGATCACGCCCTCGGCATGGGCCGACGTACTGCTCATCACCGGCACCACCGAAATCAAAAAAATCACGGCCACCCGGGCCGGTCATGTGCTCATCCTGCGATGGGCCTCAACGGCGAAACTGGTGGCGGGGGAAAACCTCAAGATC
>JAQTVU010000027.1 GCA_028706695.1 Mycobacterium sp. | reverse complement strand
CGTGCTGGTGCACGACGCTGCTCGGGCCCTGACGCCGCCGCGGATGATCGCCCGCGTGGTGCGGGCGCTGCGGGCCGGGCGGGGTGCCGTCGTACCCGCGCTGCCGCTGCACGACACGATTAAGGCGGTGGACGCCGACGGGGTGGTGTTGGCGACGCCGGAACGCGCCGGGCTGCGGGCGGTGCAGACGCCGCAGGGCTTCGCCGCCGACCTGCTGACCCACGCCTACCAGAACGCAGGCGCCGCCGCGTTCACCGACGACGCGTCGCTCGTCGAGCAGGTCGGTGGGCGGGTGCGCGTCATCGACGGCGACCCGCTGGCGTTCAAGATCACCACCCAGCTCGACCTTCTGCTGGCCGATGCGATCCTGCGCCGATGATCCAGCTGCCGCGGGTGGGGCTGGGCACCGACGTCCATCCGGTCCAACCCGGGCGGCCCTGCTGGCTGGTCGGGCTCCTGTTCCCCGGCGCCGACGGTTGCGCCGGCCATTCCGACGGAGACGTGGCGGTGCACGCGTTGTGCGATGCGGTCTTGGCGGCCGCGGGGCTCGGTGACATCGGTGCGGTGTTCGGGGTCGATGATCCACGCTGGACGGACGTCAGCGGCGCCGGCATGCTGTCCCACGTCGCCGACCTGATCCGCCGGCACGGCTATCAGGCCGGGAACGCCGCCGTGCAGGTGATCGGCAACCGGCCCAGGATCGGCCCGCGCCGCGCCGAGGCCCAGCAGGTGTTGTCCGGCCTGCTGCGCGCACCGGTATCGGTGTCGGCGACCACCACCGACGGGCTCGGTCTGACCGGGCGCGGGGAGGGCTTGGCCGCCATCGCCACCGCCCTGGTGGTGCCGGTCGGTTAGCCGACGCCGGGTCCACCGCGTGGGCGTCACGCTGACGCGGCCGTCGGCGCGGCCACCGCACCGGCGTGATGCTGGCGGGCGTGGGTGCGGCGGCGCGGCGGGTAAGCTGGCACGTCGTGACCGATCGCGCCCGCATGCGGCTCCACGACACGGCGGCCGGCGCCGTGCGTGATTTCGTTCCGCTGCGGCCCGGCCATGTCTCCATCTATCTGTGTGGCGCCACCGTGCAGGGCCAGCCGCACATCGGGCACATGCGCAGCGGGGTGGCGTTCGACATCCTGCGCCGCTGGCTCATCACCCGCGGTTACGACGTCGCCTTCATCCGCAACGTGACCGACATCGACGACAAGATCCTCAACAAGGCCGCGGCCGCGGGTCGCCCGTGGTGGGAGTGGGCGGCCACATACGAACGCGCCTTCACCGCCGCCTACGACGCGCTCGCCGTGTTGCCGCCGTCGGCCGAGCCGCGGGCGACCGGACACATCACCCAGATGGTCGAGTTGATGGAGCGGCTGATCGACACGGGTCACGCATACGCCGGCTGCGGTGATGTCTACTTCGACGTGCTCAGCTACCCGGAGTACGGCCGGCTGTCCGGGCACCGCATCGATGACGTCCACCAAGGCGAGGGCGCGGCGACCGGCAAACGCGACCAGCGCGACTTCACGCTGTGGAAGGGCGCCAAGCCGGGCGAGCCGTCGTGGCCGACGCCGTGGGGCCGCGGCCGGCCCGGATGGCACCTGGAATGCTCGGCGATGGCGCGCAGCTACCTCGGCCCTGAATTCGACATCCATTGCGGCGGAATGGATTTAATCTTCCCGCACCACGAGAACGAGATCGCTCAGAGCCGAGCGGCCGGCGACGGATTCGCCCGCTACTGGCTGCACAACGGCTGGGTGACGATGGGTGGGGAGAAGATGAGCAAGTCGCTGGGCAACGTGTTGTCCATACCGACGATGCTGCAACGGGTTCGGCCCGCCGAGCTGCGCTACTACCTGGGCAGCGCGCACTACCGGTCGATGCTGGAGTTCTCCGAGAACGCTCTGCAGGACGCGGTGAAAGCCTATGTGGGCGTTGAGGAATTCCTGCACCGGGTGCAAACCCGGGTCGGTGCGGTGACGCCCGGAGAGTGGACTGCGCGGTTCGCCGAGGCGCTCGACGACGACCTGGCGGTGCCGGCCGCGCTGGCCGAGGTGCACGGCGCACGTGCGGAGGGCAACCGGGCGCTCGACGGCGGCGACCACGATGACGCGCTGCGGCATGCCGGCGCAATCCGCGCCATGCTGGGCGTCCTCGGGTGCGACCCGCTGGACGAACGCTGGCAAACCCGCGACGATACATCGGCCGCGCTGGCGGCCGTCGACGTGCTGGTGCGGGCGGAGCTGGAAAACCGGCAGCGGGCGCGCGAGCAGCGCAACTGGGCGCTCGCCGACGAGATCCGGGATCGGCTGAAAAGCGCGGGCATCGAAGTCACCGACACCGCCGACGGGCCGCAGTGGTCGCTGCACGGCGGCGAGAGCAACTAGATGGCCGGTAACTCGCGGCGCCGCGGCGCGGTACGCAAATCCGGGAACAAGAAGGGCCCCACCGTCGGCTCGGGCGGGCAGCGTCGCCGCGCCCTGGAAGGTCGGGGCCCGACGCCGCCGGCCCATCTGCGTCCCCACCATCCCGCGGCCAAACGCGCGCAGTCCCAACCGCGGCGGTCGGCGCGGGGCCGTACCGACGAAACCGAGACGGTGCTCGGCCGCAACCCGGTACTGGAATGCCTGCGCGCCGGCGTCCCGGCCACCGCGCTCT
Organism: Mycobacterium sp.; assembly: GCA_028706695.1. GTDB lineage: Bacteria > Actinomycetota > Actinomycetes > Mycobacteriales > Mycobacteriaceae > Mycobacterium. The sequence continues at coordinate 8,394 of JAQTVU010000027.1, read as the reverse complement.
ACGTCGCCCTGGGCGCCGAGGCCGACGAGCGGCTCACCGAATCCGTTTCTCGCGCAGCCGATTCGGGCATCTCGATCCTCGAGGTGCCGCGCGCAGATCTGGACCGACTGACCGCCAACCACCTGCACCAAGGCGTCGCCTTGCAGGTGCCGCCCTACCACTACGCCCACCCGGACGACCTGCTGGCGGCAGCGATGGACACACCGCCGGCGTTGCTGGTTGCGCTGGACAACATCTCCGACCCCCGCAACCTCGGCGCGATCGTGCGTTCGGTGGCGGCGTTCGGCGGCCACGGTGTGCTGATCCCGCAGCGCCGTTCGGCCTCGGTCACGGCGGTGGCCTGGCGCACCAGCGCGGGGGCGGCGGCCCGCGTTCCGGTGGCGCGTGCAACGAATCTCACCAGGACGCTTAAAGACTGGGCAGATCGGGGCCTGCGGGTGATCGGCCTGGACGCCAACGGAGACACCACCGTCGACGACCTGGACGGCACCGACCCCCTGGTGCTGGTCGTCGGGTCGGAGGGCAAGGGGCTGTCGCGGTTGGTGCGGCAGAACTGCGACCAGGCGGTGTCGATTCCAATGGCGGGGCATACCGAATCGCTGAACGCGTCGGTGGCCGCCGGGGTGGTGCTGGCCGACATCGCCCGCCAGCGCAGGACCTGACGTGACCGCGCGCCTCGGCGCCGTGGCGTTCGCGTTGATGGCTGTGGCGGCCCTCCTGGCGCCCGGCGCCTTGTCGCAACCGCGGGTTTTCGATCTGCAGGCCCATCGCGGCGGACGCGGCGAGACCACCGAGGAGTCGCTGCGCGGATTCGCGAAGTCGCTCGAATTGGGCGTAACTACACTGGAACTCGACGTGGTCATCACCGAAGACGGGCAGCCCCTGGTATGGCATGACCCGACGATCCAGCCCGAGAAGTGCTCCGACACCGCGCCCGCGTCTCGCGGTGACCCGCAATATCCGTATGTCGGCAAACCGGTGCACGACCTCACCCTGGCGCAGATCCGCACGCTGCACTGCGATCGGCGGCTCGAGGAATTTCCGCGCGCAGAAGCGGTGCGGCATAACCAGATAGCGATCTTGCCGGAGGTATTTGCCCTGGCCGACTCGTACGGTGCCTCGGGTCCCGGCGGCATCCGCTACAACATCGAAACCAAGGTGGATGCGGACAAGCCGTGGCGGTCAGCGGATCCCGCGCAATTCGTCGACGTGATACTGGCCGCCGTCGGAGCGGCGGGCCAGACCGACAACGTCGGAATCCAGAGTCTCGACTGGCGAATCCTGCCCATGGTGCGCCGGGCGGAGCCGTCGATCCCGTTGGCGGCGTTGTGGGATCGAAAAACGTGGGTGTCCGGCTCGCCGTGGCTGGGTCAAGTCGACCCGGGCCAAGTCCCCGATCCCGTCGTCGCGGCCATCACGGTCGGCGCGGATATCGTCTCCCCGGACTACTCGTTGGTCGACAAAGCGTTCGTCGACCACGCTCATGCGTTGGGCCGCAAGGTCATTCCCTGGACGGTCGATGATGCCGCCGTCATGCGCCAACAGATCTCCGACGGCGTCGACGGCCTGATCACCGACTACCCGAGGCTGCTGCGGAGTGTCTTGGCCAGTCTGGGTGTGCCGCTGCCCCGCCGTTATCACTAGCGGGGTCGGCAGCAACCGAAACCCCTTATTCGCCACGGGAGCAGTACGGCAGCAGGCACTCGACTTTCACCGACCAATCACCGACCGTCGGCGGCGCAGCACTCGAAGAGCGCTCTTGTTACTTGCCCAAGTCCGTGGGGTAACATCCGAGAAACGCCAATGCGCTTGGGGGGTGCCATGAGTACGAATCCGTTCGACGACGAGGACGGACGTTTTTATGTTCTCGTAAACGACGAGGAGCAGCACAGTCTGTGGCCCACGTTCGCCGATGTGCCGGCGGGCTGGCGGGTGGTTTACGGAGAAGCCGACCGCGCCGCATGTTTGGACTACGTCGAAAAACATTGGCCCGACATTCGGCCGAAAAGTCTGCGTGAAAGGTTGGCCGGCGCCGGGGGCGCCTGATCTGTTCACACCTTGATCGAGGGCCGGGGGGCTTGAGATGTTGATCACCTTGATTTGGGGCACGGATGGATTCCGGTGAGCGGCTGTTGCCGGTAACGCCTGGGCAGCTGGACATCTGGCTCGCGCAGGAAACGGGCGCCGCCGCCGCGGAGTGGCAGGTCGGCCTGTTCGTGAGAATCGAGGGCGCCGTGGACCGGGACGCCCTCGAGTGGGCGACCCGCCGCGCGGTGCAGGAGGCCGAACCGATCAGGGCCACCTTCGTCGAGGTCGACGGCCGGGTGTTCCAACGGGTGATCGACGACCCGGACGTCGCGTTCGCCTACGTCGATCTGAGCGGCTCGCCGGATCCCGCGGGGGAAGCCCGCGCGCGGGCGGCGGCTATTCAACACACGCCAATGCCGTTGACCGGTCAGCTGTTCAAGTTTGCCGCGTTCCGCACGAGCACGGACTCATTCCATTTGTTCGTGTGCTGCCACCACATAGTCATAGACGGATCCGGCCTGGGAATGGTTTGCCAGCGAATCGCATCCGTTTACTCTGCAATTGTTTCGGGCGCCCCGATACCACCGCCCATTTTCGGCTCGCTGCAGGATTTGCTCGACTGCGAAGCAGAATACGAGGCGTCCGAGGCGTATCGGGAAGACCGGGCCTATTGGATGGAAAATCTTCCGCCGGAAGGCGCAATGTCCGCGCGTCTCGCCGAATCGGTCGGCAACGGCGACCCCTATCACTGCGCGGGCCCCTAGGTGGCTGGTGTCGAACGGGCACTTTCATGCGCCACGGCAAAATCGGCCAAAACCGGCACCGCCAGAATCGGCGCTGAGCGACGTTCGGCGACGTGCCGACCAAATCACCGTCCCGGAAATCGCGATATCTGGCGGTGGAAGATCGTTAGCCATGTAAAACACCAGCCACCTAGGGCCGCGTCTCCTACATCCCGAGCAGCCATGCGCTGCCCCACAGCGCGAGCACCGCGGCCGCCAGGGCCGTGGGCGCCGTGCACAGGCCGAGCCGGGTGTACTCGCCGACGCCGCCGGCTTGGACATCGCCGCGTTGCAGTGTGCGGCGCCACAGCAGGTTGGACAGCGACCCGACGTAGGTGAGGTTGGGGCCGATGTTGACCCCCAGCAGGACCGCCAGAATGGCCACCGGCCCGCTGGGTGCGACCAGTGGCAGCAGCACGAGCGTCGCGGGCAGGTTGTTGACGACGTTGGCCAGCACCGCGGCCAGCGCGGCGATGGCGAACAACGCGGGCAGCCCCGAACCGGACGGCAGCACCCTGGACATGGCGGTGTCCATCCCGTTCAGCATGACCGCGTGCACTACCACACCCAGGGCGAGCACGAACACCAGAAACGATCCGCTCGCCGACCGCGCGATCTCCGTCATCGAGGTGTGCCCGCGGCGCAGGCTGCGCACCGCCAGCACCGCGGCGCCGGCCAGGGCCACCCACACCGGGGCCACGCCGACGGACTGGCCGACCGCGAACCCGGTCAGCGTCAGCGTCACCACCAGCAGCACGAAAACAGGGGGCCGCGGGGTCGGCTCACATTCTTGGGGTTGGGGCGTGACGCGCAGATCCGCGGCGAAGAACCAGCGGAAGACCACGTAGGTCACGGCCACGGTGACCACCCAGGGCAGCGCCATCACCAGGGTGAACCTGGTGAACGAGACGTTCGCCAGGTGAAAGGCCAGCAGGTTCGTCAGGTTCGACACCGGAAGCAACAGCGAGGCGGCGTTGGCCAGAGAGGCGGTGGCGTAGGCGTAGGGGCGGACCGGCGTGCGCAGTCGGCGGACGCCGGCCAGCACCACCGGGGTGAGCAGCACCACGGTGGCGTCCAGGCTCAACACGGCCGTGACGGTCGAGGCGATGAGGAACACCTGGCGCAGCAGCCCGTGCGAGCCGGCACGCACCCGCGCGATCGCGGCGCCCGCGGCTTCGAACAGGCCCTCGTCGTCGCAGAGTTTGGCCAGCACCAGCACCGCACCCAGAAAGGCCACCACACCGGACAGGTCGGCAACCTGCGCGGCGGCCTGGCGCATCGAGATGGCGTCGACCGCGACCAGGATGAGGGCCGCCGGGACCGCCACCAGCGCCTCGGGCAGCCCCTTCGGGCGCGCGACGGCGAACCCGAGCACGACAGCAAGCAACGCGAGCGCAAGGGTCAGCGTCAATGGTCAGACCGCTTACGACACCGATGGACAGGTCGTCGCGCCGGGGAACCGGTCTGGTCGGCGGTGATGCGACGCGCGATCCGGCCGAGGGGGCTTGCGCCGCATCAGCAGAACGCCCTGATGTCGGCGCCGGCGGCCGTCAGCCGCTCCCGCACCGCGGTCGCGATCTCCACCGCACCCGGCGAATCCCCATGCACGCAAACAGATTCCACTTCAACGGCGATCGTGGCGCCGCTGATCGCGGTGACCCGGCCGGTGGTGACCATGGTGACCACGCGGTCGGCGATCGCCACCGGATCGTGTAGCACCGCGCCGCGTTCGCGGCGGGAGACCAGCCGGCCGTCCGGCAGGTAGGCGCGGTCGGCGAACGCCTCGGGCACCGTGCGCAGGCCGCGGCGGGCCGCTTCGTCGAAAAACGCCGAACCGGCCATGCCCAACACCGGCAGCGTGGGATCCACCAGGTGCACCGCCTCGGCGACGGCGGCCCCTTGCCCGCGGTGGGTCACGATCGTGTTGTACAGCGCCCCATGGGGTTTGACGTAGGACACCTGCGACCCGCAGGCATGCGCGATCGCCTGCAACGCCCCGATCTGATACACCACGTCGGCGACGAGATCCTCGACGCCGACGTCGATGAAGCGCCTGCCGAATCCGGCGAGGTCGCGATAACCGACCTGCGCCCCGATGCGCACGCCGCGTTCGGCGGCCGATCGGCAGACCCGCAGCAGGTTCGCCGGATCGCCGGCGTGGAACCCGCACGCCACGTTCGCGCTGGTGACGATCCCGAGCATGGCCTCGTCATCGCCGAGGCGCCAGACACCGAAGCTCTCGCCCAGGTCGGCGTTGAGATCGATTCCGGCCACCTGCCCAGCTTATTAGGGAAGCGCCAGCCGCCACCGCCGCCCGAGCAGCCGGCACAACGCGTAGATCACGAACGAGATGGTGGCGACGAAGACCGAGACCGGGACGCCGGGTGCCAGCGACAGCACGATGCCCCCGACGGCGGAGATCTCGGCGAAGACCACCGAGGCCACGATCGCGGCGGCCGGTGAGGCGACCACCCGGCCGGCCGCGGCCGCCGGCGTGATGAGCAGCGCCATCACCAGCAGCGCCCCCACGATCTGTACCGCCTGGGCGGCCACCACACCGACCAGCGCGGCGAACACCACCCCCAGTGCGCGAACCGGCACGCCCCGCGCCGCCGCCACCTCCGGATCGACGGTGGCGAACAACAGCGGCCGGTAGCACGCGGCCAGCACGACCGCGACTAGCAGGCACACCAGCGCCAGCATGGCCAGCCCGGTGTAGTCCACGCCGACGATCTGGCCGGTCAGCAACGCGAAACTGGTGCCGGTCCGTCCGGGGTAAAGTTGGATGAACAGCACGGCCAGCCCCATCCCGAACGCCAGGACCACGCCGATCACCGAGTCACGTTCCCGGGCCCGCTGCCCGAGGACGCCGAACAACGCGGCGGCCAGCGCGCTGCCGGCCAGCGCGCCCAGTCCCACCTGGGCCCCGATCAGCAGCGCGAACGCGGCACCCGTCAGGGACAGTTCGCTGGACCCGTGCACGGCGAACGACATCTGGCGCATGACGATGAACGGGCCGATCAGGCCGGCGACCAGCCCGAGCAGGGCGGCCGCCAGCAGCGCCCGCTGCACGAAATCGTGGCCGAGCAGCTGGGCCGTGATGTCGAAGGAGAACAGGTGGCCCAGCACGTCGGCAAGCCGGTGGTTCACCGGCGGTGCCCATCGTCGGGCGCGGGCTCGCCCACCACCACATAGCCGCCCTTGACGCTCACCACCTGGATGTCGGCCCGGTACAGCGCCGACAGCGTCTCGGTGGTCATCACCTGCTCGACGGTGCCGACCCGGAAGCGCCCGTCGACCAGATACAGCACCCGGTCGACGTAGGGCAGGATCGGATTGAGCTCATGGGTGACGACGATGACGGTGGTCGCGGCATCGCGGCGGCGCCGGTCGATCAGCGCCGCCACCAGCTTGGCGTTGGCCGGGTCCAGCGTCAGCAGCGGTTCGTCGCACAGCAGCAGCGTCGGGTCGCTGACCAACGCCTGGGCGATGCGCAGCCGTTGCAGCTCTCCGCCCGACAGCACACCGACCCGGGCCTGCCCCAGGTGTTCGCCGTTGACCTGGCGCAGCGCCCGGTGGACCGCGGCGCGGCGACGGGCCCGCTCGGCCGACCGCAGCGGGGCGATGCCCCAGCGACGCCCGTCGATGCCCAGCCGGACCAGGTCGCGCCCGCGCAGCATCACGTCTCCGTCGATCGGACGGTGTTGGGGCACATAGCCGATGCGGTCGCTGCCCGCGGTGACCGGCCTGCCGTCCAGCCGCACGGCACCGCCGCTCAGTGGCAGCTGGCCGAGCAGCACTTTGAGCAACGACGTCTTTCCGCTGCCGTTGGGGCCCAGCACCGCGATGAACTCCCCCGCGGACACCGACAGGTCGAGGTGGTCCCACAGCACCCGGTCGCCGAACGCCAGCCGGGCGCCGGTCACCGCTACCGTGGGCGTGGGACGGTCGACGGCCGGAGCCGCTTGCAAACTCACGGCGCTTACCGGGTGGTCCGCAGGGCGGCGAGCAGCTGGTTGACCGTGTTGCGCTGCCAGGTCAGGTAGTCGGTGTTGTCGGGCAGGGTCTCGGTCACCTCGGTCACCGGCACACCCGCGCGCCGCGCGGCCTGCTGCAGGCCGTTTATCGCGGCGGTCGATGTCTGCGGGTTGACCAGCAGCGCCGAGACCTGGCGGTGGTCGATCAGGTCCAGCACGGCTGCCATGTCGGCCGGCGACGGATCGGTTTCGGTCTCGCTGGCCGCGGCGAAGGCGGCCGGGGTGCGGTTCACCAGGCCGGAGGCGGCCAGCAGGTAGTGCACCACCGGCTCGGTCGCGATCACGCCGGTGTCCGGGTAGGCGCTGGCGATGGCGTGTTCGGAGATGGTGACGGAATCGGCCCCGCGGCAGAATTCGGCGGCGTTGGCGTGGTAGTCGGCGGCGTTGCGCGGGTCGAGTGCGGACATCTGGTCGGCGATCGACGCGGCGACCGACTTGGCGACGTCCATGTCATAGAAGACGTGCTCGTCGGGCTGTGGCTGTCCCGGCGCGGTCGTGAGGAACGAGTAGGCATCGATCGCCGCGACGGACCGATGCCCGGCCAGCGCCTGGTTCACCCACGGGTCGTAACCGCCGCCGTTGTAGACCACCAGCGCGGCGTCGGCGATGGCGGCGGCATCCGAGGGGCTCATCCGGTATGCGTGGGGATCGGTGTCGGCGCCGCTCAGGATGGATCTGACGGCGACATGGCGACCGGTGACGGCGCGCGCCACGCTGCCCCACACGTCGGTGGAGGCCACCACGGTGGTCGCGCGCGGGTGCGCCGGATGCGCGCATCCGGACAGCGCGCCGCAGCCGGCGAGGACAACCAGGAGGGCCGATCGCCAAATACGTCGCGCCTTGACTACTGCGACTCTTGCGCCTCTTGCGCCTAGTGCCATCTGTGTCTCATCAGCGGTTGTGCATCTCCGAATCGCTCTTTCACCGTCCAGCCGGTCAACCCACTATACTAATGACAATCGTTTCCATCAGAAGGCGGGTGGTGCGCAACATGGCGGTGTTGCGACGCCGGCCGGCCGAACCGCCGTCAACGGTGAACGCGCGGGCCGGCGCGCGCTGCCGGCGGATGTCCGGCGGCGCGCCGGGTCAGCCCCGGGCTAGCCTCTAGCGGGCTCTCTAGCTGGCTCTGGCTCTCCAGCTGGCTAGAGTGGTGCGGGTGCGGGTGCGGGGGTTCGGCGAGCTGGAGGCGGTCATCATGGATCGCGTCTGGAACCGCGGCGGGGTTGTCACCGTCCGCGACATCTTCGACGACCTGGCGCACAATCGGCAAATCGCCTACACCACCGTCATGTCCACGATGGACAACCTGCACCGCAAAGGCTGGCTGCAGCGGGAGCGGGCCGGGAAGGCCTTCCGCTACTGGCCGACCATGACCCGTGAGGAACATTCGGCCACGCTGATGCGCGATGCCTTCGATGCCGGAGGGAGTTCGGATTTGGTGCTGGCGCATTTCCTCGAACAAATGGACGAGCGGGAGTCGTCGCGGGTCCGCGACTTGCTGCGCCGCATCGTCGACGAACGGCCCGATTCGTGAACGCGGCGCTATT
>JAQTVU010000550.1 GCA_028706695.1 Mycobacterium sp. | reverse complement strand
GGAGGCGTTGCGCGACGAGCGCAGCGCCGCGCTGCGGCTGCGTCGCCAACTGAAATACGAGCGCACCATCACCCTGCGCGGCCAGATCCAGCAGGCCCGGGTGCAGCTGTCCTACTTTGCGCGCAACCGCTGTTCCTCGGTGCGCGGCGAGCTGCAGGAGGACGCCGCCCGCCTGTCGCGGCGAGCCATGAACGGCTTCGAGGGGTATGCGCGCGGACGGGTGGACGAGGTGGTCGCCGAGGTCAGCGAGGGCACCGGCACCCGTCTCGTCGACGTCGCGCAGGCCATGGGCGTACGGGCGGACCCGCCGGTCGCGGACGAGGCCTCCGAAGAGCTGCCGACGGTCGAAGTGCCGCCGCCGCCCCTGCGATCGCGCCGGCAGGAGACCACGTTGATGATGCTGCTGGGCGGCGGGTTCGGCGTCGGGGTGGCGCTGACGCTGAGCCGGCTGCTGGCCGGGCTCGCTCCCCGGCTGCCCACCGGCTTGCAAATCGGGGGAGGGCTGGCCTGCGTGGCGGTGGGACTTGCCGTCACCTTCCTGATGGTCAACATCCGCGGCCTGCTGCACGACCGCGCCCTGCTGGACCGCTGGGCCGGCGATGTGACGTCATCGCTGCGCTCGGTGGTCGAGGAGCTGGTCGCCACGCGGGTCCTGGCCGCCGAGTCGCTGCTCAGCGTCGCGCTGATCGCCCGCGACGAGGCCGAGAACACCCAGGTGGCCGCGCAGGTCAGCGCGATCGACAGCGAACTGCGCCAGCATGCGGTTGCCGCCGCGCGCGCCGCCGCGGTGCGCGACCGGGAGATGCCGGCGCTGGACGCCGCGCTGCGGGCGGTACGTGAAGAACTTGGTGACCCGGGCATTCCCGAACCGGGGCGGTTCGCCGCGGCCGCAGGCCCGGCGGCGGGCGGCGGCGATCGCTGAGGTGGTGGCGGCGCTGACGGTGCTGACCATGCGCGGTGAAGCCCAACGGAGCTTTCTGAGTTGCGGCGGTTTCTGGTTCCCGGCCCTTTCCGCATCGTCTTCTGCATCGCCTGAATCGCTGTTGTGAGAAGCCTTATACCCGCGGAGACTTTCCCGACCAGGCGCTCGCGATAACCTGTAGTTAACGCCGCCGCCCACGATTGTCCGGTCGCCGCGACACATATGCACAGCGACACACATGAACAGAGATGCCGTAAGCACGCGAAGAATTCAGGAGAGTTCGATGACCTCAGCGACCGTTCCCGGCTTGGACAATGCGCCTACCAATCATCGGGGGCTGCTGTCGTGGGTGCGGGAGGTCGCCGAGCTCACCCAGCCCGAGCGGGTGGCGTTCGTCGACGGTTCCGATGAGGAGTGGCAGCGGCTGGCCGAGCAGCTCGTCGAGGCGGGAACCTTCAGGCGGGTGAACGAGAAGAATTTCCCCAACTCCTTCGTGGCGCTGTCCGACCCGGCCGATGTGGCCCGCGTGGAATCCCGCACGTTCATCTGCTCGGAGCGCGAGGAGGACGCGGGGCCGACCAACAACTGGATGGATCCGGCCGAGATGCGGGCCACCATGACGGATCTGTACCGGGGGTGCATGCGGGGCCGCACGATGTGGGTGGTGCCGTTCTGCATGGGCCCGTTGGGCGCCGAGGATCCCAAGCTGGGTGTGGAGATAACCGACTCCGAATACGTCGTCGTCTCGATGAAGGTGATGACCCGGATGGGCAGGGCCGCCCTGGAGAAGATCGGTGACGACGGCTTCTTCGTCAAGGCGCTGCACTCGGTCGGCGCCCCGCTGGAGCCGGGTCAGAAGGACGTCCCCTGGCCGTGCAGCGACACCAAGTACATCACCCACTTCCCGGAGACCCGGGAGATCTGGAGCTACGGCTCGGGCTACGGCGGCAACGCGCTGCTGGGCAAGAAGTGCTATGCGCTGCGGATCGCGTCGGCGATGGCCCGCGATGAGGGCTGGCTGGCCGAGCACATGCTGATCCTCAAGCTGATCTCCCCGGAGAACAAGGCGTACTACATCGCGGCCGCGTTCCCGTCGGCGTGCGGCAAGACCAACCTGGCCATGCTGCAGCCGACCATCCCGGGCTGGCGCGCCGAGACGCTCGGCGACGACATCGCCTGGATGCGGTTCGGCAAGGACGGCCGGCTGTACGCGGTCAACCCCGAGGCCGGGTTCTTCGGCGTGGCGCCCGGGACGAACTGGACGTCCAACCCGAACGCCATGCGGACCATCGCCGCGGGCAACACGGTGTTCACCAACGTCGCGGTCGACGACGACGGCGACGTGTGGTGGGAGGGCCTGGAGGGTGAGCCGCCGCACCTCATCGACTGGAAGGGCGACGACTGGTACTTCCGGGAGACCGAGACCACGGCGGCGCATCCGAACTCGCGCTACTGCACCCCGATGTCGCAGTGCCCGATCCTGGCGCCGGAATGGGATGACCCGCAGGGCGTGCCGATCTCGGCGATCCTGTTCGGCGCCCGTCGCAAGACCACGGTGCCGCTGGTGACGCAGGCCCGCGACTGGCAGCACGGCGTGTTCATGGGGGCCACGATGGGCTCGGAGCGGACCGCCGCCGCGGAGGGCAAGGTCGGCGACGTGCGCCGTGACCCGATGGCGATGTTGCCGTTCATGGGCTACCACGTCGGCGACTACATGCAGCACTGGATCGACGTGGGCAAGAACTCCGACGAGTCCAAGCTGCCCAAGGTGTTCCTCGTCAACTGGTTCCGCCGCGGCAAGGGCGGCAAGTTCCTGTGGCCGGGCTTCGGGGAGAATAGCCGGGTACTCAAGTGGGTCGTCGACCGCGTCGAACACAGGGCC
>JAQTVU010000549.1 GCA_028706695.1 Mycobacterium sp. | reverse complement strand
CCAGGCCGCGCAGGAACCGGACCACCTGGTCCGCGCCGCGGATGACCTGGGCCGCCGTCGGGGCCCTGCGGTTCGAGTCGCCGGTGACGGTGACCTCGGGATGCAGCAGCGCCACCACCGCGTCCAGGTCGGCGGCGGCCAGGGCGGCCATCAGCCGGCCGACCACCTCGTCGTGCGCGGGATCGGGTTTGGGCGGCGGGTCGGCGGCGACGGCCTTGCGGGCGCGCGACGCCAGCTGCCGGGCGGCGGGCTCGGTCGTTCCGAGCACGGCGGCCACCTCGGCGAACGGCACGGCGAACCCGTCGTGCAGCACGAACGCGACCCGCTGATCGGGCGACAGCCGCTGCAGCACCACCATCGCCGCGAACCGGGCATCCTCGTGGGCCACCACCGCACTCAGCGGGTCGGACTCGGCGCAGCTGGTGACGACGGGTTCGGGCAGCCAGTTGCCGGTGTAGGTCTCGCGGCGGTGCGCGGCCGACCGCAACTTGTCCAGGGCGAGCCGGCTCACCACGGTGCTGAGCCAGGCCCGCGGGTCGGCGATCTCCCGGTCGCGGGCGTCCCAGCGCAGCCAGGCGTCCTGGACGATGTCCTCGGCGTCGGCGACGCTGCCCGTCAAACGGTAGGCGACCGCCATCAGGTGCGGCCGCAGGGCCTCGAATCGGGCGACCTCCTCCGCCGAGGTCATGACGAATAGGCTAGCCGAACCGCGCGAGCGTAACGCCACGGACATTTTCGGCGCGGATAGTCGCCCTGGCGTTACGCTCGCGGCAATGACGCAAAACCTGTGGCTGCACTTCGCCCGGCACGGCGCGGGCATCAGGCATCCGATCATCGTCCGCGGCGAGGGCGTCACCATCTTCGACGACCGCGGCAAGAGCTACCTCGACGCGCTGTCGGGGCTGTTCACCGTGCAGGTCGGCCACGGCCGCACCGAACTCGCCGAGGTCGCCGCCCGGCAGGCCAGCACGCTGGCCTACTTTCCGCTGTGGGGATACGCGCACCCGGCCGCGATCGAGCTCGCCGAGCGCCTCGTGCGCTACGCCCCCGGCGACCTGAACCGGGTGTTCTTCACCACCGGCGGCGCCGAGGCGGTGGAGACGGCGTGGAAACTGGCCAAGCAGTACTTCAAGCTGACCGGCAAACCCGGCAAGCACAAGGTGATCTCCCGCGCGGTCGCCTACCACGGCACCACCCAGGGTGCGCTGGCGATCACCGGGCTGCCGCAGTACAAGGCGCCGTTCGAGCCGTTGACGCCGGGCGGCTTCCGGGTGCCCAACACCAACATCTACCGCGCGCCCCAGCAGCTGGCCGACGACCCCAAGGATTTTGGGCGCTGGGCCGCCGACCGGATCGCCGAGGCGATCGAGTTCGAGGGGCCCGACACCGTCGCCGCGGTCTTCCTCGAGCCGGTGCAGAACGCCGGCGGCGCCATCCCCCCTCCCCCGGGCTATTTCGAACGGGTGCGCCAGATCTGCGACTGCCATGACGTGTTGCTGGTTTCCGACGAGGTGATCTGCGCGTTCGGCCGGATCGGGTCGATGTTCGCCTGTGCCGACTTCGGCTACGTGCCCGACATGATCACCTGCGCCAAGGGCATGACGTCGGGTTACTCACCGCTCGGCGCGATGATCGCCGGCGAGCGCCTGTTCGAGCCGTTCAACGACGGCGCCACCGTCTTCCCGCACGGCTACACCTTTGGCGGGCACCCGGTTTCGGCGGCCGTCGCGCTGGCCAACCTCGACATCTTCGAGCGCGAGGGGCTCAACGAGCGAGTCAGACACCACGCCCCGGCCTTCCGCGCCACGCTGGAGAGGCTGTATGACCTGCCGATCGTCGGGGACGTGCGCGGCGAGGGCTACTTCTACGGCATCGAGTTGGTCAAGGACAAGGCGACCAAGGAGACCTTCAGCGATGCCGAGTGCGACCGACTGCTGCACGGCTACCTGTCCCCGGCGCTGTTCGAGGCCGGCCTGTACTGCCGCGCCGACGACCGCGGCGACCCCGTCATCCAGCTCGCGCCGCCGCTGATCAGCGGTCAGCCGGAGTTCGACGCCATTGAATCCATCCTGCGCGGTGTGCTCAGCGAGGCCTGGCAGCGCCTCTAGCAGAGCGCCATTGGTCGAAGTGGTTGGGGTGTCTCAGTATTCGCTTGGCGTGGCCCACCCGCTCTTGCGAGTCAGCGTAGCACCAGCTGTGACACCGCGCCGGACAGCGGCATGATGGGATCATCCCCGCGTCCGCGGGGAGCACCGGGACTTTCACCAAGTCCACCACCTTGTCCACGGATCATCCCCGCGTCCGCGGGGAGCCACCCTGGAGGGGCACCGGGCATCGACGCGGGCACCGGATCATCCCCGCGTCCGCGGGGAGCACCCGGGCGGTCCGGGCGGCGCCGGCGGCATCTGGAGGATCATCCCCGCGTCCGCGGGGAGTCACCGAGGACGGCACCTGGGTTTACGTGACGACAGAGGATCATCCCCGCGTCCGCGGGGAGCACCGGTCCGGACAAGGTGGCGTTAATCCTCGCTGACGGATCATCCCCGCGTCCGCGGGGAGCACGACGCCGACAGCCTGCCCCCCGACGTAGCAGCCGGATCATCCCCGCGTCCGCGGGGAGCACGTACACGTCGGCGCATGCGACTACCCCGCTGCCGGATCATCCCCGCGTCCGCGGGGAGCACTGAGCCTCCCCAGTTTCGGTGGACACCTGAGATAGCGGGGCCGAGGGTCCTGCTGCTGGAAGGATGTCGGGATGTCCAGGACTCGTCGGTCGTTTACGCCGGAGTTCAAGGTCGAGGCTGCTCATC
>JAQTVU010000548.1 GCA_028706695.1 Mycobacterium sp. | reverse complement strand
CAGAAGCCGCGGAACACCTCCTCGTCGAGCTGCGCGTGCGACTCCGGGCCATACGAAACCGCCGTCAGCCCAACGGATTCCACGAACGCGATCAGGTTGGGCGGAACCGCCATGCACACGTCGTGCCCACGGCGGCGCAACTCCAGGGCGACCGCGGCGCAGGGTTCGACGTCGCCGCGGGTGCCGTGGACGGCCAAAACAGCCTTCATGCCGGCATCGCGTTCGTCACTTGGCGTGTGTTCACCAGTTCGGGTTCAACGCATGCTATCTGGCGGCGCGAACCGGAACCTCCGCCAAGCTGCCCGCGACCACCCGGTCGAACACCGACTTCAGCGTCTCGGTGTAGCGGATCACCGACTCCCGGGCGACCGGATTGTTCGGGTAGGAAACCATGATGGAAACCTCGTCGAACAACCGGAAAACCGTCGAGTACATGTAGGCGGGGCAGCGGCCGTCGGTGAAGGCGGTGGCGTTCACCCCGTCCAGCGCGGTGGCGACGATGGCCGAAAGGGGAGGCAGCCCCGCGTCCATGTAGCTCATCATGGTGAACTGGGGCCCGTAGCGACGCAGCCACGGCGCCAGTTCCAGGACACGGTCGTACGGCACGTGTGCACAGCCCATGTTCGCGTCGAAGGAGGCCTGGGCCGCGCGGGCGGTCTCCTCGAACGAGGTGGGGTCGATGGGAACCGTGAACGGCACCACACCGGTGAACCAACCCACCGTCATGAAATCCGCCGGGCTCTTGCGCTTGTCGGTCGGAGTGAGGCCGTAATAGGTGTCAGCTCCGGACAATTCGTGGTGTGCCAGGGCCGCGCAGGCGAACAGGCCGCCGCTGAACCGGGCGCCGGCCCGCTGGCAGAGGGCCTCGAAGCGCGCCGTCTGGTCCGGGCCGAGCAGCTGCTGCGCGTGGACGTCGCCGCCGCAGGGGATCGACTGATCGCCCAGGGGCAGCGGGAAGTCCGGCAGGGTGCCGCCGTTGGCCTCGGCGAACTCGATCCAGGTGCGGACCTCGGGGGAGTCCAGGGTCATCGACGACACCGTCTGGCTCTCGCGCAGGCAGAAGTTGTCATAGCTGGCCGCCGGCGGCAACGTGGCGGGCGCCTTGCCGCCCAGCAGGGAGGTGTAGTTCATCAGGATCTCCACGTACAGCCCGGCGATCAGCATCGGGTCGCAGTGCAGGTGGTCGACCACCGCGTACAACGCGAAGCGGTCCTCGTACTGAACGATGCCGAAGCGGAAGCAGTCCCACTGCAGCGGGTCGGGCGTGGCCAGCAGGTGTTCGTGCCATTCGGGCATTGTCAGCACACCGTGCCGCTTGGCGACGAACTGGATGTCGCGCGGGTTGACGATGGTGTGCCGGACGATGTTGTCGGCGTCGTGGTATTCGAACCAGCTGTGGTAGGTGGCGTGCCGCCGCAGGTGCGCGTTGATGACATACGTCATGGCACGGATGTCGCACCGGCCCGGCACATCCCAGGAGCCCATCACCGCCCGGGAGTAGTCGAGCCCCTTGTCCCGGAACTCGACGAAGCCACGCAGGTGGCCGGCCTGCATAGAGCTGGCAGGCACCGGACTGACCGGTGCCTGCCGCGCCTTCGCGAGGGAGCCAGGTGTCGGCTGCCACGTCACAACGGACCCTGAGCCCGGGTCCCAATCGTAGGCATTGCCAACCCGCAGGCTGTCGTGCTCGGAGCCTCCGCCTATGAACACGTTTCCCTCCTCCGTTTGAACCCCTGAAATGCCGGCCACTTTGCCGCACGGGTCTCCGTCATGCCGGAGCGTCCGCTTTGGGCGCCAGCTTGTCGACCAGGTGATCGGCCAATCCTCGCACGGTTGTGATGTCGGCGGAGGTGATTCGCACACCGGTCTGGGCCTCGATGTGCGTGCGCAGCTCCAGGTTGCCCAGCGAGTCCAGGCCGTATTCGGAAAGCGGATGATCCGGGTCGATGTTGCGGCGCAGGATCAGCCCGATCTGCTCGGACAACAGTCGCCGCAGCCGGCTCGGCCATTCCTCCACGGGCAGCCCGGCCAGCTCGGCGCGCAGCTTGCCGGAGCCCGAGCGGTTTTCCCCCGCCGACTTGAACATTTCCAGGAACTTGCTTCGCTCCGCGAACGACGCGATCCACGGTGTGCCGACGAGCGGGGTGTAGCCGGTGTACGCGCGGTCGTGGCGCAGCAGGGACTCGAACGCGTAGGCGCCCTCGTCCGGGGTGATCGCCGCGCCGCTGCCCTCGGCGAAGTCGGCACCGCGGCCGATCTCGCTCCAGGCGCCCCAGGCGATCGCCGTGGCCGGCAGGCCCTGCGCGCGCCGCCAGTGGGTGAAGCAATCCAGCCAGCTGTTGGCCGCGGCGTAGGCGCCCTGCCCCGGCGAGCCCAGCAGGGCGGCCGCCGAGGAGAACAGGCAGAACCAGTCCAGCTCCGCTTTCTGGGGCTGGCCGGCGGTGGCCCGGTGCAGGTTCCACGCCCC
Source organism: Mycobacterium sp. (assembly GCA_028706695.1). Lineage (GTDB taxonomy): Bacteria > Actinomycetota > Actinomycetes > Mycobacteriales > Mycobacteriaceae > Mycobacterium. Next base: position 348 of record JAQTVU010000548.1, on the reverse strand, counting down.
GTACACCTTGGGCGCCCAGTCGCTGGCGACCAACTCGTCGGTGATGTTGGTCAGCGTGGCGTCTTCGACCACGGCGGCCGCGTGCAGCACGCCGCGCAGCGGAAGGCCGGTGGCGGTCGCCGTGGCCACCAGCCGCTCGGCGGTCTCGGCCTGCGCGATGTCGCCGCACTCGACCACCACGTCTGATCCGATCGAGCGAACCAGTTCGATTGTCTCCAAGGCCTTTTGGGTCGGCTGGGAGCGAGAGCTCAGCACGATGCGGCCGGCGCCGGCCGCCGCCATCTTCTCGGCCAGGAACAACCCGAGGCCGCCCAGGCCGCCGGTGATGACATAGGAGCCGTCGCGCCG
>JAQTVU010000547.1 GCA_028706695.1 Mycobacterium sp. | reverse complement strand
AACGGCAAACGCGGGTAGGCATATCCGCTGATGAGCTGGATGGTCGAACTGGGCTGGATCTGCGTCGACGTCAAGAGGGCGATCGCCCGGGTCCGCGAGAACATCGCCGACTACGGCGGCAACCCCGATTTCATCGCGATCACCGGCGGCTCGGCGGGCGGTCACCTGGCCTCCCTGGCCGCGCCCACCCCAACAACCCGACGTTTCAACCCGGATTCGAACACGCCGACACCACGGTGCAGGCGGTGGCGCCCTACTACGGCGTCTACGACTTCGTCAACGCCGAGAACATGCACGAGCTGATGCTGCCGTTCCTCGAGCACTTCGTGATGAAAGCCCGCTACGCCGAGGCCCCGGAGCGGTGCCGGGCGGTCTCCGATCTCCTACGCGCACCGCGAAGCCCCGCCGTTCTTCGTGCTGCACGGCGACAAGGACGAACTCGTTCCCTGCAGGCAGGCCCGGTCCTTCTGCGCGCGCCGCCGGCGCTCCCACGGTGACCTATGCCGAGCTCGCCAAAACGCCCACCATGCGTTCGACATCCATCCCGACGGTCCGGTCGCGGCTGGCCGCCAACGCCGTCGCCGGCTTCTTGGGCGTCAGCTACGGCCGGGCGAGTTCGCTGCCGGATCAGTTCCCGCTGCCGGTGACCACGGCGAGCCGAACCCGGCCGGGCGCCCCTCGCCGTACTGCAGGGCGCGACTGGGTCGCTTTCACCAGCGACTCAACCCGACTAGCGTTGTCTTGGCGATCGGGTGACCGATCGAAGGCAGGAGGCTTGGTCGGCGGTGGCAGTGTTGACGCGTCGAGTTGGCGATCATGGCTGAGTCCGCCGGCACTGTCGTCAGACTGTCGGACGAACTGGGACCCGTCGATTATCTGCTGCATCGCGGCGAGGCCAATCCCCGGACTCGCTCGGGGATCATGGCGGTGGAAATCCTTGACAGCGCACCTGATTGGGAACGGTTCCGCATCCGGTTCGAGAACGCGTCCCGGCGGGTGCCGCGGCTGCGGCAGAAGGTGGTCGTACCGACATTGCCAACGGCGGCACCGCGCTGGGTCGTCGACGCCGACTTCAACCTGGACTTTCATGTGCGCCGGGTACGCGTGGCCGAGCCCGGCACGCTGCGGCAGGTGTTCGACCTGGCCGAGGTGATCCTGCAATCGCCGATGGACATTTCGCGGCCGCTGTGGACGGCCACCCTGGTCGAGGGACTGGCCGACGGCAAAGCCGCGACGATGCTGCACGTCAGTCACGCGGTCACCGACGGCGTCGGCGGTGTGGCGATGTTCGCCGAAATCTATGACCTGGAACGCGACCCACCGCCCAGGCCGGCGCCGCCGGTGCCCATTCCGCAGGATCTCACGCCCAACGAGTTGATGCGGCAGGGCCTCAACCGGCTTCCCTTCGCCGTTCTCGGTGGCGTCCTGGCCGCGGTGTCCGGGGCGGCGTCGGCCGCCGGGCGGGTGGTCCGGGAACCCGCGTCCACGGTTTCCCGGATCGTGGGCTACGCCATGTCGGGCATGCGGGTGCTCAACCGGGCCGCCGAGCCGTCGCCACTGCTACGCCGGCGCAGCCTGGCCACTCGCACCGAAGCGGTTGACATCTTGCTGGCCGACCTGCACAAGGCGGCCAAAGCCGGCGGAGGGTCGATCAACGATGCCTACCTTGCCGCGCTGTGCGGCGCGTTGCGGCGCTACCACGAAGCCCTGGGCGTGCCGATCGGCACGCTGCCGATGGCGGTGCCGGTGAACCTGCGGGCCGAATCCGACACGGCCGGGGGCAACAGGTTCACCGGAGTCAACCTGGCGGCGCCGATCGGCACCGTCGACCCGGAGGCCCGGATGAGGAAGATCCGGGCGCAGATGATCGAGCGCCGCGACGAACCCGCGATGAACATCATCGCCTCGCTCGCACCGGTGCTGAGCATCTTGCCGACGGCCGTGCTGGAGGGCATCACCGGCTCGGTCATCGGTTCCGACGTCCAGGCCAGCAACGTCCCGGTCTACCCGGGGGATACCTTCATCGCCGGGGCAAAGGTCCTGCGGCAGTATGGTATTGGCCCATTGCCCGGTGTGGCGATGATGGCGGTACTGATCTCGAGAGGCGGGTGGTGCACCATTACCGTGCGCTACGACAGGGCATCGGTGCGCGACGAGCCGTTGTTCGCCCAGTGCCTGCTGCGGGGTGTCGACGAGGTGCTGGCGCTGGCCGGTGACCCGGCACCGCGCGCGGTGCCCGTGTCGTTCGCCGCCGAGCCGGCCGGCGCAGACACGCAACTGGGGTCGCGATCGTGAGCGGCTCGGAAGAGGTTGGCGCGGGCAAGCCGCCGGCGGATCTGCGGTTGCCGGGTTCGGTCGCCGAAATCATGGCCAGCCCACCCGGACCAAAGATCGGCGCGTTCTTCGACGTGGACGGAACGCTCGTCGCCGGCTTCACCGCGGTCATCCTGACTCAGGAGCGGCTGCTGCGCCGAGACATGAGGGTGGGTGAGTTGCTCAGCATGGTGCAGGCCGGCCTGAACCATACGCTCGGGCGCATCGAGTTCGAAGACCTCATCGGCAAGGCCGCCTCGGCGCTGGCCGGACGACTTATCGACGACCTCGAAGAGATCGGCGAACGGCTGTTCGTGCAACGGATCGAGTCCCGGATCTATCCGGAGATGCGTGAGCTGGTGCGGGCTCATGTGGCCCGCGGCCACACCGTGGTGCTCAGTTCGTCGGCGCTGACCATTCAGGTCCATCCGGTGGCCCGCTTCCTGGGAATCCCCAACATGCTGACCAACAAGTTGGAGACCACCGAAGACGGGCTGCTGACG
>JAQTVU010000546.1 GCA_028706695.1 Mycobacterium sp. | reverse complement strand
CCAGATGGGTGCCGCCTAACCTGCTCGATAAATCGCCTGTCTCAAGCCGAATTATCCCAGGCCACAACGGCATCCATCGCTAACCAACAACCCGTGTCACCCACCTACTCGCGGAATCGGGTCAGACCGTCATCAACGTCACCAACGGCAAGCTGATCCGCCTCCTGGTTGACGATCAGGCCTTCGACGTCCGCTACGGGCGACTGGTCGCCCACGAGCGGGTGCTGGATTTCCGCAGCGGGCAACTGCGCCGTGAGGTCGAGTGGATATCACCAGGCGCCAAGGGTGTGCGGGTGCGTTCGCGCCGCCTGGTGTCGCTGGTGCAACGGTCGGTCGCCGCCATCTGTTATGACGTCGAACCGCTCGAGCAGACGGTGCGGGTGATGCTGCAGTCCGAACTTGTGGCCAACGAACCGTTGCCGAGCAGCAGCGGCGGCGACCCGCGGAAATCGGCGGCGCTGCTGGCACCGCTGGTCTCGGAGGAACACGCCTGCGGTGGGACTGGCGCATCGTTGCTGCACCGCACCGCGGTCAGCGGCCTGCGGCTCGGTGTGGCCATGGAGCACCAGATCGATGCTCCGCCGTCGATGCAGGTGTCCAGTGAAAGCTTGCCCGATCTGGGCCGGGTCACGATCACCGCGACGCTGGAACCCGGGCAGCGGCTGCGGGTGATCAAATTCGTGGCCTACGGCTGGTCGGCGGCCCGCACGCAACCAGCGGTCCGCGATCAGGTCGCCGCCGCACTCGCTGCCGCGGTTCAGTCGGGCTGGGACGGGCTGATCGCCGAGCAGCGCACCTATCTCGACGATTTTTGGGCCGGCGCCGACGTCGAAATCGACGGTGACCCCCCTGTGCAGCAGGCGGTGCGTTTCGCGTTGTTTCACCTCCTGCAGGCCGGTGCCCGGGCCGAAGGACGCGCGATCGCGGCGAAGGGGTTGACCGGCCCGGGCTATGACGGGCACGCGTTCTGGGACACCGAAACGTTCGTCCTGCGAGTCCTCACCTACACCGCACCGCGGGCCGCCGCCGACGCGCTGCGCTGGCGGCATTCGATCCTGCCGGCCGCGCTGCATCGGGCCGTCCAGCTCGGCTTGAAGGGTGCAGTGTTTCCGTGGCGCACGATCGCCGGACCGGAGTGTTCGGGATACTGGCCGGCGGGCGCCGCCGCGTTTCACGTCGGCGCGGACATTGCCGACGCGGTCGTCCGCTACGTCGAGGTCACCGCCGATGACGCGTTTGCCCGCGAGGTGGGTCTGGAGCTGTTGGCTCAAACGGCGCGACTGTGGTGCTCGCTGGGGCACTACGACCCGCACCGACGATTCCGGATCGATGGCGTAACCGGCCCCGACGAGTACTCGGCCGTGGCCGACAACAACGTCTACACAAACCTGATGGCCCAGCACAATCTTGTCGCGGCCGCCGACGCCGCCGCGCGTCACCCTGACCGCGCCCACACCCTGGGCATCGACGCGCAAGAGGAACAACGGTGGCGCGACGCGGCCGCCGCGATGGTCATCCCCTACGACCACGCGCTGGGAGTTCACGCCCAGGATGAGGGGTTCACCGGCCACGAGCTCTGGGACTTCGCAGCGACCACCGACGCGCAGTACCCGCTGCTGCTGCACTTCCCCTACTTCGACCTGTACCGCAAACAGGTGGTCAAGCAGGCCGACCTTGTCCTGGCAATGCACCTGCGCGGCGCGGCGTTCACCATCGAGGAGAAGGCCCGCAATTTCGCCTACTACGAGGCCCTCACCGTCAGAGATTCCTCGCTATCGGCCTGCACCCAGGCGGTGCTCGCCGCCGAAACCGGCCATCTGGACCTGGCCTATGACTACCTGACCGAAGCGGCACTGATGGACCTCGACGATCTGGAGCACAACACCGGCGACGGGCTGCACGCGGCGTCGCTGGCCGGGACCTGGATCGCCCTGGTGCAAGGACTCGCCGGACTGCGCGAACGCAGCGGCGGTGTCACCTTTTCCCCGCAGCTGCCGGCCGGCATCACCGGGCTGGCCGTTACGATCTGCGTGCAGAGCAGGCGACTTCACGTCGAGATCACTCCCGACGCGACGACGTACCGGCTCCATGACGGGGAACCGCTGTCGGTGCAGCACGACGGGCGACCCCTCACGGTGACCACGGCGGCGCCGATCAGTGCGCCCAACCGACCGACGCCGACCCGCGAGGCGCCCACCCAACCACCGCGCCGGGCACCGCGGCGACACAGATGAGACCAACAGGCAGTGACACCCACAACTCCGGTACTGTCCCCAAACACTGCGTTGGAAACAGTCAGATCCCCGGTCGAATCAGTTCCGGATAACCCTCAGGCAGGAATTCTTATGGAGATCCAGGTCAACACCGACCACAACATCGACTTACCCGAGGCGCCCATCGCCGACGTCGAGTTCGAAGTCCGCGCCGTCCTCGCCCGGTTCGCCGATCACATTACGCGGGTCGAGGTCCATCTCAGTGACGAGAGCGCAGGCCGATCCAGCGGCGAGGACAAACGCTGCATGCTGGAAGCCCGGCCGGCCGGGCGGGCGCCGGTGGCCGTGACCGACCACGCCGCCACCGTGGACGAAGCCCTGCGAGGCGCGCTACACAAACTGAAGAGGCTCCTCGAGGGCGAGCCCACCGGCTCCGCCGGCCACCACGCGCGCGATTCCATTCGCGGTAAGCAGCGGCGAGGACGACCGTAGGGCTGCCCCGACCGTCCGGCAACACTAGATGAGTGATTCCAAGGGGACTGGTGTGTCTTGTGAGGTTTATGAGGCGAGGGCGTCCAGGATCGGCGTTGTAACCGCACTCTCAAG
>JAQTVU010000545.1 GCA_028706695.1 Mycobacterium sp. | reverse complement strand
GAAGATCGCTCGCGCGGTGCCGGCATCGGCGGGTGACGTCAGGCCGACCGTGGTGCGGTATTCGGGGCCGCCGAGGGCGACCGTGGGGGGCATGACCCCGGACCTGAGGTGCGGCAGCGCCCCGGCCAACCGGGTCAACAGCGCACACACCTGGTCCGGGGAGTCCGCGACGGCGAATTTGGTGGTGATGACACAGTTGTGCATCCCCGGCGGGCGGCTCAGGTTGGTGAACGAGGTGCCGGCCAGCATCGAGTTCGGGATGATCCGCAATCCGCTGCCGGTGTCGATGTGCACCGCACGCCAGTTCACTTCGACGACGCGCCCCTGCGCCGTCGGCATGTCCAGCCAGTCGTCGAGCCGGAACGGCTGCTCGAACAACATGAACAAGCCCGACGCGATCTGGCCGACCGAGTTCTGCAACATCAGGCCGATGACGACCGAGGTGACACCCAGCGCGGTGAACAAGCCACCGACCCGCACCCCCCAGACGTAGGACAAGATCATGCTCAGCCCGACGCCGATCAGCGCGAAGCGGGCGACGTCGAGAAAGATCGTCGGCAGGCGTTTGCGCCAGCTGTCCTCCGGTGCGCCCTGGAACACCGCGGCGTTCAGTCCCGACAACAACAGCACCAGCACCAGGAAACCGAAGGCCGTCATCAGGATCCGCACCATCGCCGCGCCGGCCGGGACCTGAGAGGCCTTGACCAGCAGGAGCAGCAGCGCGCTCAGCGGCAGCAGGTAGTTGCGCAGCAGGCCCACCTGCCGGGCCAGGTGGCTGTTCGTGCGCAGCAGTGAGCGATGCAGTTCGGTGAGAATGATCAACCCGACCGGCAGCCCGGCGGCGACGCCCACCGCCCAGTAGAACCACGACTCGTGAAACAGATTCATGAATGCTCCGACAGCCGGTAAATGGGCTGCTCGGTCTCGCCGACCGAAATCGTGCCGGCGGGCGAGAACTGGCGCACGTCACGCATCGCCTCATACACCTGCTCGGTGACGTAGATGCCGGGATCCGTCGACCGGCTTTGGATCCGGTGCGCCAGCCCGACCGCGGCGCCCCACATGTCGTAGACCTGGCTCGATCGGCCCACCAGCCCGCTGACGACGTTGCCGGTGCTGATGCCCACCCGCAAGCGCAGATCATGACCGGTCTGGCTGGCGAACCGATCGATGATGTGGCGCATTTCCAGGGCGAAGTCGACGCTGCGGTGAATGCTGTCCAGCCGCGGGGTGACCATCCCACAGCTGGCCAGATAGGCGTTGTGGAACGTGCGGATCCGTTCGACGCCAAGGGCTTCGGCCGCCGAATCGAACTGCCGGAACAGTCCGTCGACGATACCGACCAGCTCGTCGCCGGACACGTCGTTGGACATTTCGTCCAGCCCGACGATCTCGGCGTACACCACGGCGACGTCCTGGTGTTCCTGCGCGATGGTCTCCTGGCCCTCCCGGTACCGTTCGAGAACCGATTCGGGCATCAGCGCCCGCAATAGGCGGTCGTTTTCCCGGCGCTGTTCGTTGAGCAGCTCTTCCTTGATCGCCAGGTTCCGGCTCATCTCGTTGAAAGCCCCGGTGAGGTCGCCGATTTCGTCGCGCGAGGTCAACGGGATGTCGACCGCGTAGTCGCCCGAGCTGATCTTCAACGTGCCGGACTGCAGCCGGCGGATCGGCCGTAACATCAGCTGGGCGAGCATCATTGACGCCACGCAGATGACGAATATCATCGCCGAGACACCGACGACGAGCGTCTTGCTGAATCTGGCCAGCCGCGCGAAGGCGTCGGAGTCGTCTCGCGTCACCAGGATCGACCAGTGCAACTCTGAGTTCGGCACCGGCAATGGAGCGTAAGCTTCCAGCTCCTTGTTGCCCAGGTAGTCGGTGCCGGTGACGACCCCGGATCGGCCGCGCTGAGCCTCGCGCAGACCCGCGCTGGGAACCGGTTGCACCAGTGTCGTGCCGCCCAACCGGATTGCCTCCTCGACGTTTTCGGGTGCCGTCCCGGCGGCCACGGCCTCTCGCCGGTATTCGGCCGCGTCTTCCAGGAAGAGCCGCGAATCGGAACGCATCAGATCATCCGATCCGGCCAGATATGTTTCGGTCGCCGGCCCCATGCCGGCCGCCTTCCAACGTTTGTCGGCGGTCATGATCCTGTTGATCTTGGAGATGGGCAGCGGCACGGCGATCACCCCGTCGATCTTGCCGTTCATCCCGACCGGCGACACCACCCACGCCGTGGGTGCGTCGAGCTGCGGCTGATACGGCTGGAAATCGGTGATCCACACGAAGTCTATGTCATTGGAGCGCAAGGCTTTCTGGTAAGCCTCGCGCAGCTTGGTCTCGCGGTATGGGCCGGTGAGGATATTGGTGCCCAGGTCGGGGCCCTTATTCACGCTGTAGACGACGTTTCCGTCCATGTCCAACAGCAGCGCATCCGGATATTGGAAGCGCGCGACGATGGCGCGCAAGTGAAAGCCGTAGCGGCCACTGGCCGCGGACCAGGCGCTGCCGTCACCGGCGTCGTCGACATTGGGCGGGGCGACATTGGGTGGGTCGACATTGGGTGAGTCGACATTGGGTGGGTCGACATTGGGTGCGTCGGCCGCCGACGGAAACGGCGCGGTGTAATGGGCCTGCAGGTATTTCTGCGCGTCGGAACTGGGCAAGACCGCCTTGAGGTCGAGGTCGTCGCCGGTCAGCCGCAGGATCGGTTTGACCATCCGATCGGCGTAGTAGGTGAGAAGGGATTGCTGCTGGGCGGGTGTGATCGTGGCATTCGCCAATTGGTTGAAGCCGGCGGTGAAGGCCGCCAGCGCCTCGACGAT
>JAQTVU010000544.1 GCA_028706695.1 Mycobacterium sp. | reverse complement strand
GTGAACCCGACGTCGGCTCGGGCCAGCGCCAGCCTGGTCAGCGCCTCGCTGACGTGCCCCGCCTCGGTGGCGGCGGCCCGCATGAACTTCCGGCGCGCCGGCGTGTTGTAGAAGAGGTCCCGGACCTCCACGGTGGTGCCGCGCGGCCGCGCCACGGTGGCGGTCTCGATCAGCGATCCCCCCTCCACCAGCACGCGGGTGCCCGCCCCGTCGTGGCCGGGCGAGGTGTCGAGCCGCAGCCGCGAGACCGAGGCGATGGCCGGCACCGCCTCACCGCGGAAGCCCATGGTGGCGATGGTGGCGAGCCCCTCCGCGTCGCGCAGCTTGGAGGTGGCGTGCCGCTCCAGCGCCAACATCGCGTCGTCGCGGTCCATGCCCACGCCGTCGTCGGTGACGCGGACCAGCGCCAGGCCGCCCTCTGCGATGTCGACGGTGATGGTGCGAGCCCCGGCGTCGAGGGCGTTCTCGCAGAGCTCCTTCACCACGGAGGCCGGCCGCTCGACCACCTCGCCGGCCGCGATCTGGTTGACGAGCCCGGGGGGCAGGACACGGATGCTGGACACGCCGTCTTCTAGCACGCGGCCCCGACGCCGCGAGCGGACCGGCTGGCGTCGGCCAGGATCGATCGGCCTGGCGGTACCCGAGGTTAGGCCCGCTTCGGGGGGCCGAAGGGCGGTACTTTCCTGACGTCGGGACACGCGGCGGCCACGGCCGACCGGTGCCGGCCGCGGGGCAGCGATTCCCAGGTCCCTTCGATGTCGGCGCTGCGGTGGGAGTCCGGCGATTTCAGGGTGTGGCGGCGGCCTCGTGCCGGCGGAGCCCGGCGAGTTGGTCCTCGGTGACGGCGACGAGCAGGTCGCGCACCGACTGGAGCAGCGTCTTCCAGCGGGTGGCGCGGCCCTGGTCCGAGCGGAGCGTCACCGAGCGGTAGAGGGCCAGCAGCGTGTAGGCGATGCGCCGCAGGATGAGCACGGCGAGCATGCCGTGCGGGTCAGCCTCGATCCACGGCCGGTCGTCCTCGGCGAAGGCGGTGTCGAACGTGTGGTGATTGTTGTTCTCGACCCCCCAGTGGCTGCGCACAAGCAGCAGCCACTGCTCACCGGTCAGCCGCTTCGGATCCGTGCTGGTCACGAAGATCCGGGCGTCACGCGCCAGCACCTCGGCGCCGCGGCGCTTCAGGTACTCCACGCCAAGAAAGGCCCGGGCGTGAGGCCAGACCGACTCGCCCGGCCCCTTGCCATCACCGTAGCCCTGACTTGGGTCCACGGCATGGACCGTCAGTGAACGGGTGACCGTGATCTCGTTGTCGAGCACGTCCACCGTCTGTGCCGCGACGTCGTGCGGGTCGAGCAACTCGGTGGCCAGCTTGAACATGGTCCGGTGCTCGTTCTTGAGTGCGAAGAGGTAGTCCTTACCCCCGTCCACCACGGCCTTGGCGTTGGCCTCCGAGAGCGCCCCGGCGTCGTAGGTGACGACATCGAAGAGATTCGGGTAGGTGGCCAGCACGCTCGCGAAGGCCGCCTGGAAGTGGCCCATCTCGTTGGTGTCGGCCGGGATCGGGATGGCGTCGACGCAGGGCCGCCCCGCCGCCGAGACCAGCGCGCAGGTCACGGTCCGCACCAGCCCGTAGGGCTCCTCCTGGTCGGTGACGCGGTTCTGCACCAGCGGGTGGTTGAGCGTCGGCAGGGCCGTCACCTTGCCGTCGAGCGCCAGCACGCTCACCGGCAGCCCTACCGGCGTGAGCGCCTTGCGCCGCCACGCCGCCTTCACCGCCCGGTGCAGCACCGCCCGCAGCCCATCGAGCGGCACCCGGCAGAGCGCGTCCCGCGCCGTGGTGTCGGCCAAGCGCCGCGGCAGCCCGATCCGGCGGCGCATCGCCGGGGCCAGCCTCGCCGTGAGCTGCTCGGCCTCCCAGAGGCCCCGGCACCCGGCCATGAGGCCGAGCAGCGTCGCCTGGAGGATCTGCGCCAGGCTCCAGCGCCCCTCCCGCGCCCTCGGGTCTGGCACCTCGGCCAGGCCCAGTTCGGGCAGCCGGGCCGCCAGCAGCCCAGCCATCCTCTTCATCGCCCTTCCACTCATCGATCTCCTCTCGTAGGATCGGGGGGTCGTTGGCTCACGCCGGACTCCCATCCAGCGACAAGCCGTCCGCGGCGGGCGATCCCGACGATCGCCCGCCGCACCTGTTTCGTACCCTGAGTGGAGATGGGCGCGCGAATTTGTGCTCGGGGCTGCGCCGAGGCCGGCACCAGTCCAAACGTCTGGACTTCCAGCCGACCGTCAGGGCCCCTGGCTACCTCCGCCAATCACTTCTGTCAGTCCGGCCGGGCCTGGACCCGCTCGGCGGCGGCCGAGAGCACCTTGTAGAGCGGCGCCAGGTCGCGGAACACGCCCAGCAGGTCCCCCACCGCCAGCGAGCGGGTCTCCTCGGCGCCGAACGCCACCCCGACGTCCAGCCCGGCCCCTCCGGCCGCCAGGCCGTCGGCCAGCTCGGTCCAGAAGGCGGCCGAGTGGGCCGGCGCCAGCTCCGGCAGCTCCTCGAAGTCCCAGCCGCCGAACTCGCGCAGCTTGCGGAAGGGCTTCCCCTTCCGGGCCAGGTTGGCCGCCTCGCGCCGCAGCGCCTCCATCATGGCCGCCCGCTGGGGCGAGTCGCCGCGCACGCCGATGCGCGCGTGCAGGTGGGCCCGTGTCACCGCCACGCCCAGGTAGGGGAGGCCACGCCAGCCGCGCGGCGTGTCGGTGAACGCCACCAGCACCTCGCCGGGGGCGTGGCCGCGGCGGGGGGTGGCGCGGGCCGGGTGGGAGTGGAGCGGCCGGCCGCTCAG
>JAQTVU010000543.1 GCA_028706695.1 Mycobacterium sp. | reverse complement strand
CGATCAGCGTGGGCCCGGTTTCGGTCACGATCGGCTGCAGCGCCGCGATCGACGCGCTGGTCTGCAACGGCACCGACACCGCGCCGAGCACACCCAGCGCCATGTCGATGGTGGTGAAGTCGATGCCGGTGAAGCCCAGCACACACCCGCGGTCGCCGGCGCGCACGCAGTCGTCGGCCAGGGCGCGCGCCAGCGCGTTGACGCGCTCACCCAGCTCTCGGTAGGTGATGGTCTCGAAGCGGGGAAGCAGCCGCAGAGACGTGCGGCCGGTCTTGTCTTTCACCAATTCCACGACGCGCTGACCCAGTGCGGGGCGGTCGGCGTAACCCTCCAGCACGGTGCGAAACACCTGCGGCAGCCGCAGCCCGGGCCGCTCGAGGGCCTCGGCGACGGCCGGGTCGGGGCGGGCGGCGGCGAACTGTGGGTCGTTTGCAGTCAGTTGCTCGACGCGGCGGGCGAGCCGCTCTTCATGAGTGGTAGTCGACATAAGCAATTCCTTTTAGGTCCTTTTGGGCTTCGAAGAGGCAATAAATCGGGCCGCGCGACCGTGCGCTGACAGCTAAAACGTTAGCCAAACTAAAGGTATTTCTCAACGACCGACCCGCCGGGATGAAGGTGAGATCATTCACAGCACCGTGGCGGCGCCGCCCGGGATCTAGAGCTGGGCCAAAATCTCGCGCAGGGTGTCGAGCCCTTCGATCAGCAAGTCGTCGCTGATGGTCAGCGGTGGCAGCAGCCGGATGACGTTGCCGAACATGCCGCACGTCAGCAGGATCACCCCGGCCGCGTGCGCGGCGGTGGCGAGCTTCCCGGTGAGCTCGGCATCAGGGTCCGCGGTCCCCGACCTGACCAGCTCGATGGCCACCATCGCGCCGCGGCCGCGAACGTCGCCGATCCGATCGTCGCCGGCCTGCAACCGCAGCAGCGTGTCAGTCATTGTCTGGCCGAGCTGCCGGGCCCGCTCGACGAGACCATCCTCTTCGATCGTCTGGATCGTCGCCAGCGCCGCCGCACAAGCAACCGGGTTGCCGCCGAAGGTGCCGCCCAAACCGCTGACGTGCGGGGCGTCCATGATCTCGGCGCGGCCGGTGACCGCCGACAGCGGCAGTCCATTGCCGATCGCTTTGGCGGTGCAGACGACGTCCGGCTCGATTCCTTCGTGTTCGCACGCGAACATCGCGCCGGTGCGCGCGAACCCGGTCTGCACCTCGTCGGCGATGAAGACGACGTCGTTCTTGCGGCACCAGTCCAGCAGCGCGGGCAGGAAGCCCTCGGCGGGGACGATGAATCCGCCCTCACCCTGGATCGGCTCGATGATGAGGGCGGCCAGGTTGGCGGCGCCGACCTGCTTTTCGATGAAGTTGATCGCCCGCGTGGCCGCCAGGCCGCCGTTGGTCGCCCACTCCTTGTCCAGCAAGCCGTCCCGATAGGGATAGGACAGCGGCGCCCGGTAGACCTCCGGCGCGAACGGGCCGAAGCCGCTCTTGTAAGGCATGGATTTGGCGGTGAGTGCCATCGCCAGGTTGGTGCGGCCGTGGTAGGCGTGGTCGAAGGCGACCACGGCGGGCTTGCGGGTGTACGAGCGCGCGACCTTGATCGCGTTCTCGACCGCTTCGGAGCCCGAGTTGAACAGCGCCGAGCGCTTCTCTCCGGACCCCGGCGTGATGCGATTCAGCTCTTCGGCCACGGCGATGTACTGCTCGTATGGCGTCACCATGAAGCAGGTGTGGGTGAACTCGGCGACCTGCGCGCGCACCGCCTCGACCACCCGCGGGGCGGAATTGCCGATCGTGGTCACCGCGATGCCCGACCCCAGGTCGATGAGCCGGTTGCCGTCGACGTCCTCGACGATGCCGCCGCCGGCGCGCGCCGCGAACACCGGCATGATGGTGCCCACCCCGTGGGACACCGCCGCGACCCGGCGCTTGCCGAGTGCCAGCGACGCGGGACCGGGGATTTCCGTGACCAGGTGGCGACTCTGTTCGAGGCTGGCCACGACATCCTCCTCCCACGCCGCGGCTGTCACGACGTGCCTTCCAGCCTACTGGTCAGCCGCGCAGGTGGGACGATCCCCGGGGCGCCGTCGGGTCCTCTGCACATGGGATCCGCCGGTTACGACCTGCGGCTACGACCTGCGGCACTGGCACACTGGACGCCAGGTGCGCGGCCTCCCGGCCGGCCCGGCTCACCCAGGACACCGAGAGGAAGGACGGGCGCGTCGATGGAGAGTTTGATCTTGTTCTTGCCATTCCTTATCATCATGGGCGGCTTCATGTACTTTGCCTCGCGTCGCCAACGGCGCGCGATGCAGGCCACCGTGGACCTGCAGGACTCGTTGCGGCCGGGGGACCGCGTGCACACCACATCCGGGCTCGAAGCCACGGTCGTGACGATCGCCGACGAGACCGTCGACCTCGAGATCGCCCCGGGGGTGGTGACCCGGTGGATGAAGCTTGCGGTCCGCGACCGGATCCTGCCCGACGCGCCCGATGAACAGGCCCTGGAGGCGGACGACGGCCCCGGCGGCGTGCAGAATCCCGTCGACCACGCCCGCGAGGACCGGGCAACCAAGGATTTCTGACGGATTCGGGGCGAGCGGGCGCGGGCGCGTGGGATCGGGGACGGCGGCGTTAAGCCTCCACGCAGGCTCCCCGTAGTCGCCACGTAGTCTCCCCGTAGGCTCTGTGCGAGTTTGTTTGCCGGTCCTTTTCGGCACTTCGGCAAGGGTCAGAAACCGAATCGCGAGGAGATTGAAGGAACAGTGGCATCGTCTTCGGCGCCGGTGCACCCTGCCGCTACCTATCGGTCTTCCTTTTTCTGCTC
>JAQTVU010000542.1:1222-2824 GCA_028706695.1 Mycobacterium sp. | reverse complement strand
GGGGCGCGCAGCGGGTCCGGTTGATACGGCGTCGAATTGGCCGCCGCGAGCAGCTGGGCTCGTACCTGCGGGGAACCGTCCTTCCACTGGCTGCGCAGATCGGGGTTGCCCCATCCGACGGAGAACAGCTCGTACATCGTCGGGAACGGGGTCATGCTGGCCGGATCGTGATGGCCGGCCGTGGCCAGCGCTTGCTCGATGGCGCGCGTGCCCAACCTGCCGATCAGCAGGTCGGTGGCCATGTTGTCGCTGGTGGCGATCATCTTCTCGGCCGCCGTGCCAACCGAGACCTGCGCTCCCGGCTGCAGCTCCAGACCCGAAGAGCCCACCGCGCGGCTCTTTTCGGTGATGGTCAGCCGCTCGTCCCAGGACACCGTTCCGTTGTTGACCGCCGCCGCCAGCGCGTGCAGAACGTACAACTTGAAGATCGATGCCAGGGGCAGGGGTTCGCCGGTGTTGGTGCCCGCCACCGGGTCGCAGTGCCCGTCGTCGACCTTGGCGACCTGATACGAGTAGCGGGCGCCGGTCTTGCTCAGCGCCGTGTCGACGTCGTGAAAAGAGTTGACTTTGGGTGCGTGGGTGTCCAAGTCGAATCGGTCGACCCACCCGTCGTCGTCGGTGTGAATGCGGATGTCCTGGCGCGCGCCGTACGACGAGGTCAGGTGCAGCGTGGCCGCGCTGGCGCCGATGTCGACGCCGTCCAGCGTGAACGGGCGATCCCACCACAGCTGTTCCATGGTGGTTTCCACGGGCTTGACCTCGTCCGGCGCGGCCAGGGTGCGCACCCCGACCGTGCCGATGGGCCACTCGGAGTTGAGCATGTCCAGGGTCTGCTGGGCCCGCAGGCCGGGTGGTGTCCGGGTGTCGATGGCCCGCCCAGGATTCGACGCGCCCGCCTGTGGTGAATGGGACCGGCTACAACCCGGCGTCAGCGTCACGGCCAGCGCGGCGGCGGCCATCAACGCCAAGGGACGGTGCGAAAACCGGCGCCTGCTACTTGGTTTCGGCTTTCCCGGCAACGTCCATCACAACCTCGAATTCCAGCAGCGACGCGCCGGTTGCGACCGGGTTGTTCCGCTCGCCGGCGTGGGCTTCGATGGCAGGCCCTTTCGCCCACGCCTGGAATGCCTCTTCCGATTCCCACCGCGTCACCACGAAGTAGCGGTTTTCGCCCTTGACCGGGCGCAGCAGCTGAAAGCCGAGGAAACCGGGCTGGTTGTCGACGGCGTGCGCGCGGTGGGCGAACCGCTTCTCCAGCTCCTGGCCAGCGTCGGGCGGCACCTCAATTGCGTTGATCTTCACCACTGGCGGCATGCCGTCAGGCTACCGCGCGGCCTGCCCCGTCCGCCCGCAGGGCGGACCGCGCAAGATGGGTGACATGCCCGGCAAGTTGTTGACCTGCCACGGCGGGCGAGGTGAGCCGTTGGTACTGGTGCACGGTCTCATGGGCAGGGGCACCACGTGGTCGCGTCAGCTACCGTGGCTGACCCGGCTGGGCACCGCGTACACCTATGACGCGCCGTGGCACCGGGGACGTGACGTGGAGGACCCACACCCGATCGGCACCGAGCGGTTCGTGGCCGACCTGGCCGACGCGGTAAG
>JAQTVU010000542.1:0-1212 GCA_028706695.1 Mycobacterium sp. | reverse complement strand
GGGTGGGTCATTCGATGGGCGCGTTGCATTCGTGGTGTCTGGCCGCCGAACGCCCCGACTTGGTCACCGCGCTGGTGCTCGAAGACATGGCGCCGGACTTTCGGGGCCGCACGACCGGTCCGTGGGAGCGGTGGCTGCACGCCCTCCCGGTCGAGTTCGGCTCCGCCGGGCAGGTGCTGGCCGAATTCGGGCCGGTCGCCGGGCGGTATTTCCTGGATGCCTTCGACCGCACCGCCACCGGTTGGCGGCTGCACGGCCACGCCGCGCGTTGGATCGAGATCGCCGCCGAGTGGGGCACCCGCGACTACTGGGCGCAGTGGACGGCCGTGCGGGCGCCGGCGTTGCTCCTGGAGGCCGGTAACTCGGTCACGCCGCCGGGACAGATGCGGGCGATGGCCCAAACCGGCCGCGCACCGACCTATCTGCGGGTTGAACACGCCGGTCATTTGATTCACGACGAGGCCCCGCAGGCCTACCGCCGGGCAGTCGAGTCGTTCCTGGCCGCGCCCGGGCCGCGCGGTTGAGCAGGTGTGCTCCGAATCGGGTCGACGGCGCAGCACCATATGATAAATTCTTCAACTGTTCGAACTTGGGGAATAAAACTTGGGGAATAAATAGTCTTCGGGAGATCACCGCCGTGTCAGAGCCGCTGTACAAGCTCAAGGCCGAGTTTTTCAAGACGCTGGGGCATCCGGCGCGGATACAGGTTCTCGAGCTGCTCGCGACGGGGGACAAGTCCGTCGCCGAGCTGTTGCCCGAGGTCGGGCTGGAGGCATCGAATCTGTCCCAGCAGCTGGGTGTGCTGCGCCGGGCCGGCGTGGTCGACGCGCTCCGGGACGGGAACACGATGATCTACTCGATCGCGTCGCCGGACATCGCCGAATTGCTGACGGTCGCGCGCAAGGTCCTGACCGGGGTGCTCAGCGACCGTGTCGCAGTGTTGGAGGACCTGCGTGCCGGAGGCGCAGAGTAGCGGCCATGGGATGGATAAGCAAAGCCTTCCGAGTCGGCCGGATAGCCGAGCCCGCGCCCCCGGCGCCCGCGCCGGAGACGACACCCGTTGCTGGGGTGCGCGGTTCGCTTCAGATCAGGCACGTCGACGCGGGCTCGTGCAACGGGTGTGAGGTGGAGATCTCCGGCGCGTTCGGGCCGGTCTACGACGCCGAGCGGTTCGGTGCGCGGTTGGTGGCCTCGCCGCGGCACGCCGATGCC
>JAQTVU010000541.1 GCA_028706695.1 Mycobacterium sp. | reverse complement strand
TGCCCGGCTATCAGACCAACTACGACAACCGGCTGTATCTGCCGCCGAGCACCCCCGCGAACGTCGGATACGCCGCGGCCGAACGGCATTTCCCCGCATCCCGGATGAATCCGGAGCTGTTGATGATCGAAACCGACCATGATCTGCGCAATCCGGCCGGCATGTTGGTGGTGGACAGAATCGCCCGGGCGGTGTTCCACCTGCCGGGCATCGCCCGGGTGCAGGCGATCACCAGGCCGTTGGGCAAGCCGATCGAGCACACCTCGATCCCGTTCCAGATCAGCATGCAGAACACGACTCAGGTGGAAAACCAGGAGTACATGAAGCGGCGCATGAATGACCTGCTGAAGCAGGCCGACGCGATGCAACAATCCATCGACACGATGCAGCGCATGTACAACATCACCTCCCAGATGGTGCGCGTCACCGACCACATGGACCACCTCACGCACGAGATGGTCGACGTGACGGAACAATTGCGCGACCACGTCGCCGACTTCGACGACTTCTGGCGGCCGATTCGCAGCTACTTCTACTGGGAAAAACACTGCTATGACATCCCCATCTGCTGGTCGCTGAGGTCGATATTCGACGCGCTCGACGGGCTGGACCAGCTCACCGAGAAGCTGGTCTATCTCTCCGGGGACATCGACCAGCTCGACACGTTGATGCCGCAGATGGCCGCCCAGCTGCCGCCGATGATCGCGACCATGCAGACGATGAAGACCATGATGCTGACCATGCACAGCTCGATGTCCTCGCTGTACGACCAGATGGACGTGATGAGCCAGAACTCGACCGCGATGGGTCAGGCGTTCGACGCCTCCCACAACGACGACTCGTTCTACATCCCGCCGGAGGTCTTCGACAACCCCGACTTCAAGCGCGGCTTGAAGATGTTCGTGTCGGCGGACGGCCACGCGGCCCGCTTCATCATCTCCCACGAAGGCGATCCCGCTACGCCCGAAGGGATTTCACACGTCGACCCGATCAAGAACGCGGCCAGGGAGGCGATCAAGGGGACCCCCGAGGAGGGCGCAAGAATCTATCTGGCCGGCACCGCCGCGGTCTACAAGGACATGCGGGACGGCTCCAAATATGACCTCATGATCGCCGGAATTTCCGCGGCCAGCCTGATTTTGATCATCATGCTGATCATCACCCGCAGCTTGGTCGCGGCGATCACGATCGTGGGCACGGTGCTGCTCTCGCTGGGCGCGTCCTTCGGCCTGTCGGTGCTGCTCTGGCAGGACATCGTCGGCTTCAAACTGCACTGGATGGTGCTGGCCATGTCCATCATCTTGATGCTGGCCGTGGGGTCCGACTACAACCTGCTGCTGGTCTCGCGGTTCAACGAGGAGATCGGCGCCGGATTGAAGACCGGGATCATTCGCTCGATGGCGGGCACCGGTGCGGTGGTGACCTCCGCGGGTCTGGTCTTCGCCGCCACCATGGCGTCGTTCATCTTCAGCGATCTGAAGGTCGTCGGCCAGGTCGGCACCACGATCGGTCTGGGCCTGTTGTTCGACACCCTGGTGGTGCGCTCGTTCATGATGCCGTCCATCGCCGCGCTGCTGGGCCGCTGGTTCTGGTGGCCGCAACACGTGCGCACCCGCCCCGCCAGCCAGCTGCTACGGCCCTACGGGCCCCGCCCGCTGGTGCGTGCCCTGCTGCTGCCCCGAGAGGAGCACCCGGCCAATACCGACCGGTTCCCGGCCGTGCCGCACTACTGAGATCTGCTGGGGGCCACGGCGAGCTTCGCTTTGACCAGCACCGCCGGCGTCTGGCCATTATCCGACTGCGGAATGGCCGAGAAGGCGAAGTCGTCGATCGCGCCCGGGCGGAACACCAGGCAGTGCGTGGAGCCGCCGAACTGGAAGAAGCCGAGTTCCTCGCCTTTTTCCACGTGGTAGCCGGGCTTGACGTTGGGGCCGATCAGGGTCGAAGACACCTCCCCGATGCCGACCGCCACGAACGCCATCAGCCCGATGACGGGATTGTCCGCCTCGATGATCACGATGGCCCGCGCCGAGACGTGCGCCATGTAGGACTGGGAGTCCGGGGGCTTCAGGGCGTCCCAGCTCTTGGAGACGGTCTCGGAGAAGTACGTCCCCGGCTGGACGAACGCCCGTTTGATCGTCCCGGCCACCGGGCTGTGCCAGTGGTGATATTTCATCGCCGACAGGTACGCCTGGTAGACGGTGCCGCCGACGAACGCGTCGACCGACTCGTCGCCGGCCAGCATCTCATGCAGCGAATACGGCTGGTGCTTGATCCAGAACTGGTCGCGCCGCTGGACGTTCGTGGCGATGCGGTAGGGCGTCGACTCGCAGGCGTTGAGTATCACGCTGTCGTCGTCCGGCGCGGCGACCGGCCGCTGGCCGTCCTTGAAGCGGCGGGTGAAGAAGTCGTTCCAGGACTTGAAGCCCCAGTGCTCGTCGTCGGGGTCGTGCACGAACTGCCCGATGCCGAGGGTGCGGCGAGCCTCCGGAGACATCCAGCCCGACGGTGTGTCGTTGAGGACGTACAGGGAGTCGGGGCTGTCGAGGAACTCGCACCACACGCCGAGGATCTTTCTGATCATGTCGTTGATGCGGGGATCGCGGAACGCGGCGAAACCGGCGGGGGTGGTCGTCGACCAGTCGAGAATGGCGCTCAGCGGGATGATCACCGGGTTCTCGCCGAACTCCGGGGCGATTGTCAGCATCTCGTTGATCAGGGTCAACAGCTGCTCGACGCTGTGCAGGTGGCGCCGCCGGTACGGTTTGCTCTGCGGTACCTGTTCGATCATCTCGTGCAGATACATGCGCACGACGGGATCGGTG
>JAQTVU010000540.1 GCA_028706695.1 Mycobacterium sp. | reverse complement strand
CCCATTTTCACGCCAACGAGGCGTCACCGACAGGGATAGAGGACCGACTACCAATGCCCTACGGCCGGCTGTTGCTCGGTGCGACTCCGCTGGGGCGGGCCTCGGATGCGTCGCCGCGGCTGATCGAGGCGCTGCGCCGCGCCGACGTCGTGGCGGCCGAGGACACGCGGCGGTTGCGAAACCTGGCCAGGGAGCTCGACGTGCGGATCACCGGCCGGGTGGTCAGCCTGTTCGATCAGAACGAGTCCACCCGGGTGCCCCTGCTGATCGCCGACATCAAGGCCGGTGCGACGGTGCTCGTGGTCAGCGACGCGGGGATGCCGCTGATCAGCGACCCCGGTTACCGGCTGGTCGTTGCGTGCGTCGAAGCAGGCCTGCCGGTGACGTGTCTACCCGGCCCGTCGGCGGTGACCACCGCGCTGGCCGTGTCCGGTCTGCCGGTCGAGAGGTTCTGCTTTGAGGGCTTCGCCCCGCGCAAGGGCGCGGCCCGTCGAACCTGGCTGGCTGCCCTGGCCGACGAGCGGCGCACCTGCGTCTTCTTCGAGTCGCCGCGCCGACTTGCCGAATGCCTGCGCGATGCCGTCGAAGAGCTCGGCGGTGCCCGCCCGGCGGTGGTCTGCCGAGAGCTGACCAAAGTGCATGAGGAAGTGGTGCGCGGGTCGCTGGACGAACTGGCGGCCTGGGCGGCTGAGGGGGTGCTCGGTGAGATCACCGTCGTGCTGGGTGGTGCGACCCCGCGCGCAGACCTGCCGTCTCTGGTCGCGCGAGTCGAGGAACTCGTCGCGGACGGTACCCGGGTCAAGGACGCCTGCGGTGAGGTTGCCGCCGCGCATCGGGAGGTGCGGTCGCGCCAGATTTACGACGCCGTGCTGCGCGCGCGCAGCGCGCAGAGCGTTGAGCCGACTTGACGTCCTCCTCGCAGTGAAGCTGCGAGGATTCCTCGTGCCGGCCGGCTGTGTCGATGGCCGCTCATGCGGCTATCGCCGTGGGCTGGTCGGTAGTGGAGGTTCGCGCCGAGCGGCTCTGTCGCATCACGGTTTTGGTTGTACGCCTCGCTTTGAACCTCCGACATCGATATTGCGGCAGGCAGCGCCAATTACCGGCGTGCCGCCCACAGCATCTCGGCGCTGTGGGTTCACCTTGTATTCGCGACGAAATATCGCCGGCGGATCCTCAACTCGACCATGCTGGACTTCTGCCAGCACACCATGTCTGGGGTGTGCACCGATCTGGGTGCCGAGTTGGTTGGGTGCAACGGCGAGCCGACCATGTGCATCTGCTGGTGGCCTACCGTCCACCCTGGCGGTCTGCGCACTGGTACGCCGACTCAAAGGCCGCTCGAGCTACGCAGTGCGCCGCGAATACACCGGAACGTGTGTGCGCGCACGCATGCGCCGCCACCTGTGGTCGCCATCGCATTTCGCCGCATCCGCTGGCGGAGCGCCGTTGTCGGTGATCAAGCACTACGGTTTGGGGGACGGGCGTAGCCCGATGTTTAACCGCGCTCTAAAGAAGCGCGGCTTGCGCGTTACCACCCCCGGTCAAGGCGTGCAGGCACCGATGGGACCCAACGACGGTGTGCAGAAACGCGGATGCGGCAGAGCCGGCGGGGCGGGCAGCGGCGGAGAGCCCGGTAGCGCCGGCAGCGCGGGCGGAGCCGCCGGGAGGCCCACCGCCGGGAGCGCGGGCAGCGCCGGGAGTGCGGGTGCGGCCGGGAGGCCGGGCGCCGGGAGCGCGGGTGCGGCCGGGAGGCCGGGCGCCGGGAGTGCGGGTGCGGCCGGGAGGCCGGGGGCCGGAAGAGCGGGCGCGGCCGGCACGCTCACCGCCGGCAGGCCGACCGCTGGCAGGACCGCCGCGGCGCCTGGAATGGCCGCGATCGCCGGAACGGCGGCCGCGGTCGTCGTGGAAACGCCCGGAAGTGATGCCGAGGGAAGACTCAGGCTTGGCAGCATTCCGGCGTCATGCAGATAAACGAGGGCGATGGAGGCCATTTCCACGGTGCCCACCAGACCGCTGCCGACGCCGATGAGGCTGCTGCCCACGCCCACGACGCCCTGGATGATCGACAGGCCCGTGGCCGCGCCGGTCGGTAGCGCCGCCACACCGGCCAGGCCGCCGATGCCAGGCAGAAACATGTACGGGTCGGGAACGCCGCCCAGGCCCACATCGGGAGCGCCGGGGAGAAGGCCGCCCGGCAGCCCGCCGACGGTCGGTGCGCCCCCGCCGACGGTCGGTGCGCCGCCGCCGAGGGTCGGTGCGCCGCCGCCGATCTCGGGTCCGGCGGGCACTTCGCTGGCGGCCGAGGGCACGCCGGGATCGGCCGCTGCCCCGGGCGCTATGACATTGGCCGCCGGTGAAAACGGCGTCACCGCGGGATGGGGTGCCGTCGATTTCACCCGCGGCGGCTCGGGCATCAGAACCGCCGACAGCTTCTCACACGCCACGCCGTTTTTGCAGGCCGTCGCCTCCGGCATGGGCGTGTTGACCGTGGTCAGCGGCGTAACCGCCAGTGTCCCACCCAACACGGCGGCGGCGGCAGCGCCGACAACAGCGATTCTCATGGCGGACCCCTCCAGCGGTCGACTCGCGCACGGCGCGGGTCAATGCATGAGCTTAGGCGGTCGCCGACGGCGGCGTGAGGATTACCGGGAATTTTAAATTGACAACGGGTGCGCTGGGTGTTCAGCTAACCACCTCGCCGCGCGCATCACCGGCGGTAACCCGCGGTGCCGCCTTGTGCGAGCACTCGCCCGGGCCCGGATCGCAGACGGCGGTGAGCCGCCGCCCTGCAGCACGGCGCCGCCGGAGGCGTCGAATTCGACGGTGCGGA
>JAQTVU010000026.1 GCA_028706695.1 Mycobacterium sp. | reverse complement strand
GCCGCGCCGCCGAGGACGCCGGGGCGGATTTCGTCAAGACTTCGACGGGGTTTCATCCCGCCGGCGGGGCGTCACCGCAAGCGGTCGCGGTGATGGCCGAGACCGTTGGCGGGCGGCTGGGGATCAAGGCCAGCGGCGGAATCCGCACCGCCGCCGACGCGGTGGCGATGCTGGACGCCGGTGCCACCCGGCTGGGTCTGTCGGGCACCCGCGCGGTGCTCGACGGGCTCAGCCGGGACCGCTAACAGGGCCTCAGAGATTGGCGAAGCAGGGATCCTGGCCACTGCCGCCACTGCCGGCGGGGATGGTCGCGTTCCGGGTGGAGAACTTGCTCACCACCGCGGTGTCGGTGACCTGCACGCTGTCGGCGTGGATGCCCAACGGGTAGTCCTTGGTCAGGTTGGACGTGAAGTTGTCCAGCGTGGACTGCACCGACTCCCGCGGCATGGTGAAGCCCAGCGCGTTGAAGGTCTGGATCTGCAACTGCAAGCCGTTGCCGGAGACCACCGGCTTGGCCGTGATGTTGTCCAGCATGCCCTTGAACTCGATGGTGCCGTCGTTGGGGTGCGTGGTCACGCTGTTGGTGACGAACGGACCGAGCACCGGGATGGAGTTCTGGACCGTCTGCTTGATGCCCTCAGCCGTCCAGGTGATGGTGGCGTCGAGCGCCCCGATGGTGCCCTTGGAGGTGGGCGTCGAGTTGAGCCGAACATCCTGGATGTTGATGGCGATCTTCATGCCCTTGGCATCGCGGATCTGGTTGCCGGCCGTGGTCACCGAGATGTTGGTGAAGTGCTCGGTGGCCAGCTGCCACAGCATCAACGGTGTCACCCCGAACGACGCGGTGGCCTGGTCCTTGACCTCGCAGGCCACGGCCTGGGCGACCTTGGTGTCGGCCACGTGCCGGGCGTACAGTTCCGCGCCGATCAACCCCGCGATGATGAGGGCGAACACGATGACGAAGACCAGCAGGACGGATAGCGGGTCGCGCAGGAAACGTCGTTTCTTTTTCGGCGGCGCCGACGGCGGGTGCGCCCTCGGTATCCGCTCGGTCGGGCCCGCGGGCGGCACCGGGGGCGGTGGGTAGCCGGGGCGCTGCGAACCGCCGCGGGGCGCGCCGTACTGCTCGGGCCGGCCGGGTTGCCGGTGGCCGGGCCCGGTGGGCGGTCGTCGGTGAGGGTCGCCGGATGGGAGCCGCTCGGTGGGCCGCTCGGTGGGTGGTTGGCCGAAGGGCCCTGGAGTGCCGGGACGGGCCCACGCCCCCTGGCCTTCGTCCGGTGGTCCCTGCGGGTTGGTCACCCGACTGATTCTGCCCTATCGGTGTGAGCAAACGTCGCGTGGTTGCGCAGCACGGCGATGGCGTCGCGAGCCTCGGCCACCTTGCCGACGTCGATGTCGGTGACCAGCAGTTGCGGTTGCGAGCCGGCCGACGCGACCAGCTCGCCCAGCGGTGAGGCGACCAGGCTGCCGCCCACCCCGGTCGGTGCGCCGGCCGCGGACCCCGGGTTGTCGCCGGGACGGGCCTGACCGGCCGCCGCGACGTAGCTCATCGAGTCCAGCGCGCGGGCCCGGGCCAGCAACCTCCACTGTTCGAGTTTGCCGGGGCCGGCCCCCCAGGACGCGCACACCGCGATCAGCTGCGCGCCGCGTCGGGCCAGTTCGGTGTACAGCTCCGGGAAACGAATGTCGTAGCAGATGCTCAGCCCCACCCGGACATCGTCGACCGCGATCACCACCGGCTCGTGCCCGGGCGCGACGGTCCGCGACTCGGTGAAACCGAACGCGTCGTACAGGTGGATCTTGTCGTAGCGCGCCCACAGCTCGCCCGAGGCCCGGCCGCCGGGCCCCGCCGCGATCAGCGTGTTCGTCACCCGTCCGTCACCGGCGGGGGTGAACATCCCGGCGATCACGGCCACACCGGCATCGGCGGCGATGCGCCGGACGCCCGCCGCCCAGGGCCCGTCGACCGGCTCGGCCACCGGCAGCAGCGGAACCCCCAACCGGCACATCGTCGCCTCGGGAAAGATCACCAGCCGAGCGCCCGCGTCGGCGGCCCGGGCGGTGTATTCCCGGACCAACTCCAAATTCGTTGCCGGGTCGCTGCCACTTAGAAGCTGCACCAACGCGATTCGCATGGGCGCCAGCTTAGGAGCAGTCCTCAGCCGTTGCCGGCGATCCATTCGGCGGTGAAACGCTGTTCGGCCGCCACCAACTCCGCGAGCCGGGTGCCGATGATCTTCTCCACCTTGCCGCCGATGAGCGGCGCGCGCACGTGGACGGCGATCGCGAAACTCAGCCGGGCACCCGACTCCGGCAGCGGGGACAACTCGGCGGTACCCCACACGCTCACCGGGGCGCCGAGGATCGATCCCTCGATGGACGCCGTCGCGCGGCCGTCGGTGACCGGCCCCCACGCCTCTTGGCGCCTGATGCAGAGGTCGCCCCGGTGCAGTTGGGTGACCAAAGCCGGCAGGTTGTGACTGCGCACCACCTGCAGGGTGACCACCTCCACCGTGCCGTGGCGATCAGAATCGCCGTCGACCCGGATCGACTCCAGTCTGGCTTCGTCGACGGGAATGTGGGCGAGCCGGGACCGCCAGTACTGCTCTTCCCGGAAAGCCCGGTGAAGCTCTTCGACGCTGCCCTCATAGTCGGCCGACAAGTCGAACGAACGCGGCATAGCAGGCCAGGCTACCGTTACGGGCCATGAAACGGAGCTGCGCCGGTTCCATTTTCGCCGGTGCGCAGGTCGCCGAGTCGGTGCCGCTGGCACCGCTGACCACCTTGCGGGTCGGACCCGTCGCGCGCCGCCTGATCACCTGCACCAGCACCGAACACGTGATCGCGGTGCTGCGGGAGCTGGAGGCCGCCGGCCCCCGCCGTGAGGGCCCGATCCTGGTGTTCGCCGGCGGCTCAAATGTCGTCATCGACGACACCCTGACCGGCCTGACGGCCGTGCGGCTGGCCAACGCCGGCATCACGGTCGAGGGCAACCTGGTGCGCGCGGAGGCCGGCGCGGTGTGGGACGACGTGGTGGTCACGGCCCTCGAGCACGGCCTGGGCGGGCTGGAATGCCTGTCCGGTATCCCGGGGTCGGCCGGGGCCACCCCGGTGCAGAACGTCGGCGCCTACGGCGCGGAGGTGTCCGACACCATCACGCGGGTACGGGTGCTGGACCGCCGCAGCGGGGCGGTGCGGTGGGTGCCGGCCGGCGAGCTCGGTTTCGGCTACCGCAGCAGCGTGTTCAAGCGCACCCAGGCGGGGTTCGACATTCCAGCCGTGGTGCTCGAAGTGGAGTTCGCGCTCGACGCGTCCGGGCGCAGCGCCCCGCTGCGCTACGGGGAGTTGGCGTCCGCGTTGGGCGTGGCCGGCGGCGAGCGCGCCGATCCCCGGGCGGTCCGTGCGGCGGTGCTGATGCTGCGGGCGAGCAAGGGCATGGTCCTGGACGCGGCCGACCACGACACATGGAGTGTCGGGTCCTTCTTCACCAACCCGGTGGTCGCGCCGGACGTGTACCGGCGACTGGCCCGCCGCTCCGCGCAGCCGGTCCCGCACCATCCTGCGCCGGACGGCGTCAAGCTGGCCGCCGGATGGCTGGTGGAGCGGGCCGGTTTCGAAAAGGGCTATCCGGACGAGGCGGCCCGTTGCCGACTGTCCACCAGGCACGCCCTGGCGTTGACCAACCGTGGCGGAGCCACCGCCGCGGACGTGATCGCCCTGGCCCGCACCATCCGCGACGGGGTCCGTGATGCGTTCGGTATCACACTGATACCGGAACCTGTCCTGCTCGGTTGCGGGCTGTAATGCACGGATTCCCTGCGGTAGGGCCCGTTCGCGGGTTGTCGCGGCCGGGCGGAGTCGATTTCTGCCGGTATCTTTGGGTGTCGTGAACACATCTGGTGCCCCGCCGCCGATCAACCGGCGCCTGGCCTTGACGGCCCTCGGGCTCGGCGTGTTCGCTCCCCCCATCCTGGCCGCCTGCGGCGGCTCGCCGAGCAAACAGAGCCAGAAGAAGGAACCACCGGCGCCGCAGCTGAAGTTCCAGCCCGGCAACGCCGTCGCAAACGTGCGTCCGACCGCGCCGATCAGCGTCCAGGTCGGCGACGGCTGGTTCCAGAAAGTCGCGTTGACCAACTCGGCGGGCAAGGTCGTCGCCGGGTCGTTCAACTCCGACCGCACCGTCTACACGATCACCGAGCCGCTGGGCTACGACGCGACCTACACCTGGAGCGGGTCGGTCGTGGGCCATGACGGCAAGACGATTCCCGTCGCGGCCAAGTTCACCACCGTGGTGCCCACCAAGACGATCGGCGGGTCGTTTCAGCTGGCCGACGGCCAGACCGTCGGGGTCGCGGCGCCGATCATCATCCAGTTCGACTCGCCCATCAGGGACAAGGCCGCCGTCGAGACGGCGCTTACCGTCACCACCAGCCCGCCGGTCGAGGGCAGCTGGGCGTGGTTGCCCGACGAGGCGCAGGGCGCCCGCGTGCATTACCGCACCCGCGAGTACTATCCGGCGGGCACCACCGTCAACGTCGACGCAAAATTCTACGGGCTGCCGTTCGGCGACGGCGCATACGGCGCGCAGGACATGTCCCTGAAGATCCAGGTCGGCCGCCGGCAGATCGTCAAGGCCGACGTTTCCTCGCATCGCATCCAGGTGGTCCGGGACGAAGGCGTCATCATGGATTTCCCATGCAGCTACGGCGAGGGCGATCAGCCGCGCAACGTAACCCGCAACGGCATCCATGTGGTCACCGAGAAGTATGCCGACTTCTACATGTCCAACCCGGCCGGCGGCTACACCAACGCTCACGAGCGCTGGGCGGTGCGGATCTCGAACAACGGCGAGTTCATCCACGCCAACCCGGCCAGCGCGGGCGCCCAAGGCAACAGCAACGTCACTAACGGCTGCATCAACCTGTCCACCGGCAACGCCGAGGAGTACTACCGCAGCGCCACCTACGGCGACCCGGTGGAGGTGACCGGAAGCCCGATCCAGCTGTCCTACGCCGACGGCGACATCTGGGACTGGGCCGTGGACTGGGACACCTGGGTGTCGATGTCGGCGCAGCCGCCGCGCCCGCATGCGTCACACACCCAGATTCCCGTCACCGCACCGGTTACACCCTCGGACGCCCCCACTTTGTTGGGCACGCCGACCACCGCGACCAGCACACCGTCTAACGCCGGCGGTTGAACCTCGTGGCCGACGCCTGGTCGCGTGGGCGGAGGACAACCAGGTCCAGGTTGACCCGCGGCGGCCGCGAGGCCACGAACCCGACCACCTCGGCAACGTCGGCGGCGACCAGCGGTGCGATGCCGGTGTAGACGGCGTCGGCGCGCTGCCGGTCGCCGCCGAAACGCACCAGCGAGAACTCGGTTTCGACCGCGCCCGGCGCAATCTCGGTGAGCCGCACCGGCTTTCCCAACAATTCCCCCCGCAGCGTGCGGTGCAGCGCGCCCTGAGCGTGCTTGGCCGCCGTGTAGCCCGCGCCGCCGTCGTAAACCTCATGTGCCGCAACGGAAGTGACGGTGACGATCAGGCCGTCCCCGGACTCGACGAGCATGGGCAGCAGCGCGCGGGTGACCCGCAGCGTCCCCATCACGTTGGTCTCCCACATCCACCGCCAGTGCTCCAGGTCGCCGTGGGCGACGGTTTCCAGGCCACGGGCGCCGCCGGCGTTGTTGACCAGGACGTCAACCCGACTCAGCCCGCCCGCCAGCGCATCGACGGCGCGGTCGGCGGTGATGTCGGCCACAATCGCGGTCCCGCCGATCTCGTCGGCCAGCGCGTTGACCCGTTCCGCCCGCCGCGCCACCGCGACCACGTGGAATCCCTGGGCGGCAAGCGTTCTGGCGGTCGCCTCGCCGATTCCGGAACTGGCGCCGGTGACCACCGCGACCCGTTGACTGCCGCCAGCCTTCGTCATCGGACCAACTGTAGTGAACGCGCCGAATCCTAGGCCCCGGCGCCCGGTCTTCCCGCGGCGGATGCTGACCGGCCGGCAGAGCTCGCCCTCACTCACCCCCGGCCGGCGCGCGGCCCGGTCACGCGCGGTGAGGCCGGCATCACCGCGCTGAGCCCCGGTCTGCTGCGGAAGCGCGCCGACGGGCGATCTCCGGGCCGTCGGCCGCGCGCTGGACACCGTGGAGATCCCGACGCCGCTCCACCGGGCCGCCTCGATCCCGAGAGCTGGCCGGCGGCTGGCCGGAGGGCGGGTTTTCACCGAGGATCTGAGCCGATGGACGGGGTGAAGGCGGTGTCGGCGCGCATTCGACCGGTCGGCGCGACGCATCGCGGCAGGGCGCTGGGACGTCGGCCTGGAGGTCGGACCGGAGTCCTCGACTCGAGCCGCCGCGGCCCGCGCGTGGGTCGCCCGCCGGGCGGTCCTGTAAAGATTGGACCGTGCGGCACGATGACGGCTACCGGCTGAGCGGCCCGCGCCGCGTTGCGGTGCTAGCGGTGCACACCTCACCCCTGGCCCAGCCGGGCACCGGCGACGCCGGCGGCATGAACGTCTACGTGCTGCAGACCGCGCTGCATCTGGCCCGCCGCGGCATCGACATTGAGATCTTCACCCGAGCCACCGCGTCGGCCGATCCGCCGGTCGAGCGGGTGGCGCCCGGGGTGCTGGTGCGTAACGTGGTGGCGGGGCCGTTCGAGGGCCTGAACAAATACGATTTGCCCACCCAACTGTGCGCGTTCGCGGCCGCGGTGCTGCGCGCCGAGGCCGCGCATGAACCCGGGTACTACGACATCGTGCACTCACATTACTGGCTGTCCGGGCAGGTCGGCTGGCTGGCCCGCGACCGGTGGGCGGTACCGTTGGTCCACACTGCGCATACTCTGGCCGCGGTGAAGAACGCGGCCCTGGCCGACGGCGACGCCCCTGAGCCGCCGCTGCGCACCGTCGGCGAGCAGCAGGTCGTCGACGAGGCCGATCGGCTGATCGTCAACACCGAAGACGAAGCGAACCAGCTGATGTCGATACACCATGCCGATCGGGCCCGAATCGACGTGGTCCATCCCGGTGTGGACCTGCACGTGTTCCGTCCGGGCGACCGGGCGGCGGCCCGGGCCGCGCTGGGATTGCCGCCCGACGAGGAGGTGGTGGCCTTCGTCGGGCGCATACAGCCGCTGAAGGCGCCGGACATCGTGCTGCGCGCCGCCGCGAAACTTCCCCGCGTGCGCATCGTCGTGGCCGGCGGGCCGTCGGGCAGCGGTCTGTCCTCGCCGGATGGGTTGGCCCGGCTCGCCGACGAACTGGGCATCGCCGACCGGGTGACGTTTCTGCCGCCGCAGTCCCGCGGAGACCTCGTCACTTTGTTCCAGGCATCCAATCTTGTTGCAGTGCCGAGCTATTCGGAGTCATTCGGTTTGGTGGCCATCGAAGCGCAGGCGTGCGGCACGCCGGTGGTGGCGGCCGCGGTCGGCGGGCTGCCGGTGGCGGTGCGCGACGGGATCACCGGCACGTTGGTCGACGGGCATGACGTCGATCGATGGGCCGACGCGCTGGGCGGCCTGCTGCGGCTGGGCGGCGGCCCACGGGGTGCCGCGATGAGCCGGTCGGCGGCGGCGCACGCGGCGACGTTCTCCTGGGACAACACCACCGATGCGCTGCTGGCGAGCTACCGGCGCGCAGTCGCCGGCTTCACCGCCGAGCGCCAGCGCCGGGTCCGCGACCGGGTGTCGGCGGGCAGGCCGCGCCGCTGGGCGTCTCGTCGCGGGGTGGGTGCATGACTGTTCGCGGCCAGGACGTGCGGCAGGTGATCGAGCAGGCGCTGCGGGCCAGCGGGCTGACCTACTCCGAGACTCCCGGGGCCCACGGCGGGCCGCCGGGCCTGGTGGTGGAACTGCCCGGCGAGCGCAGGCTCAAGACCAACACCATCCTGAGCATCGGTGAGCACTCGGTGCGCGTCGAGGCGTTCGTGTGCCGCAAACCCGACGAGAACCATGAAGCCGTCTACCGGTTCATGCTCAAGCGCAATCGCCGGCTGTACGGGGTGGCCTACACGCTGGACAACGTCGGCGACATCTATCTGGTGGGGAGAATGTCGTTGGCGTCGGTCGATGCCGACGAGATCGATCGGGTGCTCGGCCAGGTGCTCGAGGCGGTGGATTCGGACTTCAACACGTTGCTCGAGTTGGGCTTTCGCTCGTCGATCCAAAAGGAATGGGAGTGGCGGGTGTCCCGGGGCGAATCGCTGAAGAACTTGCAGGCGTTCGCGCACCTGATCGACGACGGGGGCGAGGACGTCGCGGGCGAGGACGTCGCGGGCGAGGACGTCGGAGGTGCCGCGGGGCACGCGTGAGATGCTATGCCGATGCAACAGCGAAACCCCGGCACGTTGGTGCTGTTGCGCCACGGCGAGAGCGATTGGAACGCCAGCAACCAGTTCACGGGCTGGGTCGATGTCGGGCTGACCGACAAGGGCCGGGCCGAGGCGGTCCGGAGCGGCGAGTTGCTGGCCGAACATGACCTGCTGCCCGACGTGCTGTACACGTCGCTGCTGCGACGGGCGATCAGCACGGCGCACCTGGCGCTGGAGAGCGCCGACCGGCTGTGGATCCCGGTACGGCGTAGCTGGCGGCTCAACGAACGTCATTACGGTGCACTGCAGGGACTGAACAAGGTCGACATCAAGGCACGCTACGGCGAGGAGCAGTTCATGGCGTGGCGGCGCAGCTATGACACCCCGCCGCCGCCGATCGAGAAGGGCAGCGAGTTCAGCCAGGACGGCGACCCGCGTTATGCCGACATCGACGGCGGTCCGTTGACCGAGTGCCTGGCCGACGTGGTGGCGCGCTTCCTGCCGTATTTCACCGACGTCGTCATCCCGGATCTGCGGAGCGGCAAAACGGTGCTGGTGGTCGCCCACGGCAATTCGCTGCGCGCCATGATCAAGCACCTCGACCGGATCTCCGACGGGGAGATCGCCGGGTTGAACATCCCGACCGGCATCCCGCTGCGCTACGACCTGGACCCCGGCCTGCGACCGCTGATCCCCGGCGGCACCTACCTGGATCCGGAGGCGGC
The DNA here is from genome assembly GCA_028706695.1 of Mycobacterium sp. Lineage (GTDB taxonomy): Bacteria > Actinomycetota > Actinomycetes > Mycobacteriales > Mycobacteriaceae > Mycobacterium. The sequence continues at coordinate 2,149 of JAQTVU010000026.1, read as the reverse complement.
CGCGGCCGGTGCTGCCGCGGTCGCCGGCCAGGGCCGCGGCTAGTCCCGGCTGGTCCCGGGGCGCCGCAAACCGCCGTTGGCCGAACACCACGTGAACGGCAGTCGAATACCTGTGGCGCAGGATGTGACTTGTCCGATTTTGGCGTCGCTCGGCTAGGGCGGCGTTGGGGAAGATTTGTAGGATTTTCTACGTGACTGTGTTCTCGGCCTTGTTGCTGGCCGGGGTCTTGTCCGCGCTGGCGCTGGCCGCAGGTGTGGCGGCCGGGATCCGGTTGTCGTCGCCGGTGGTCCAGCGGCGCCGGCGGGCGGTCGCGGAATCGACCGGGATCACCGTCGCGCAGATGCTGCAACGCATCGTCGCACTGATGCCCTTGGGCGCTGCGGTGGTGGATTCCCACCGCGATGTGGTGTACCTCAACGAACGGTCCAGGGAGCTCGGCCTGGTCCGCGACCGGCAGCTCGATGACCAGGCCTGGCAGGCTGCGCGGCAGGCGCTGGGCGGCGAAGACGCCGAATTCGACCTGAAGCCGGTCAAGCGCGCCGGCCGGTCCGGGATGTCGGTACACGGCCACGCCCGGTTATTGAGCCAGGAAGACCGCCGCTTTGCGGTGGTCTTCGCCCACGACCAGTCCGACTACGCCCGGATGGAGGCGACCAGGCGCGACTTCGTGGCCAATGTCAGCCACGAGCTCAAGACCCCGGTCGGGGCGATGGCGCTGCTCGCCGAAGCGTTGCTGGCGTCGGCCGACGACTCCGACACCGTGCGCCGGTTCGCCGAGAAGGTGCTCATCGAGGCCAACCGGCTGGGTGACATGGTCGCCGAGCTGATCGAACTGTCCCGGCTGCAGGGCGCCGAGCGGTTGCCCAACGTCACCGAAGTCGACGTCGATACCGTTGTTTTCGAGGCGATTTCGCGGCACAAGGTGGCCGCCGACAACGCCGACATCGACGTGCGCACCGACGCGCCCAGCGGCCTGCGGGTGCTGGGCGATCAAACCCTTCTGGTGACCGCGCTGGCCAATCTGGTATCCAACGCGATCGCCTATTCGCCGAGAGGGTCGCTAGTGTCGATCAGCCGTCGGCGTCGCGGCGAGAACATCGAGATCGCCGTCACCGACCGCGGCATCGGGATCGCCCTGGAAGACCAGGAGCGGGTCTTCGAGCGGTTCTTCCGCGGCGACAAGGCACGTTCGCGGGCCACCGGCGGCAGCGGCCTGGGGCTGGCCATCGTCAAGCATGTGGCCGCGAACCACAACGGCAGCATCGCGGTGTGGAGTAAGCCGGGAACCGGGTCGACGTTCACGCTCTCGATTCCGGCATATCCGGACACCGATGAGGACGACTATGAGGACAGTGAACACCCGCGAGGTCGAGACATGCGGCCCAACCGATCCCAACGAGAGGAAGAACTGAGTCGATGACCCGGGCTCGCAGCGATGAGGAGGAGTGGCGCCGATGACCTGCGGCTACGACGATGCAGAGCGCAGCGATGAGGAGGAGTGGCGCCGATGACCCGCGGCTACGACGATGCAGAGCGCAGCGATGAGGAGGAGTGGCGCCGATGACCCGCGGCTACGACGATGCAGAGCGCAGCGATGAGGAGGAGTGGCGCCGGTGACCAGTGTGCTGATCGTGGAGGATGAGGAGTCGCTGGCCGACCCGCTGGCGTTCTTGCTGCGCAAGGAGGGCTTTGAGGCCACGGTGGTGACCGACGGGCCCGCCGCGCTTGCCGAGTTCGACCGGGCCGCCGTCGACATCGTGTTGCTCGATTTGATGCTGCCGGGGATGTCGGGCACCGACGTGTGCAAGCAGCTGCGTGCGCGTTCCAGCGTGCCGGTGATCATGGTGACCGCGCGCGACAGCGAGATCGACAAGGTCGTGGGCCTGGAGCTGGGCGCCGACGACTACGTGACCAAGCCGTACTCGGCGCGTGAGCTGATCGCCCGGATCCGCGCGGTGCTGCGCCGCGGCGGCGACGACGACTCGGAGATCAGCGATGGTGTGCTGGAGTCCGGGCCGGTCCGGATGGATGTCGAGCGCCACGTCGTCTCGGTCAACGGAGACACGATCACGTTGCCGCTGAAGGAATTCGACTTGCTTGAATATCTGATGCGCAACAGCGGTCGGGTGCTGACCCGCGGACAGCTGA
>JAQTVU010000539.1 GCA_028706695.1 Mycobacterium sp. | reverse complement strand
AGGCGCCGGTGAGCGACTCGTCGTTGGCCAGCAATTCACTGTATGTTCCGCTGTGCACGATCTGGCCGCCGTGCTCACCGGCCCGCGGGCCGATGTCGACGATCCAGTCGGCGTGGGCGATGGTGTCCTCGTCGTGCTCGACGACGATCAGCGTGTTGCCCAGATCCCTGAGGCGGGTCAGGGTCTCTATGAGGCGGCGGTTGTCGCGCTGATGCAGCCCGATGGACGGCTCGTCGAGCACATACAGCACGCCGACCAGGCCGGACCCGATCTGGGTGGCCAGCCGGATGCGTTGGGCCTCACCGCCGGACAGGGTGGCCGCGGCGCGGGACAGCGACAAATACTCCAGCCCGACGTCGAGCAGAAAGCCGAGCCGCGACTGGATTTCCTTGAGCACCTGCCCGGCGATCGCCCGCTCCCGTGGCCCCAGCGTGAGCGCGCTCAGGAAGTTCGAGCAATCCGCGATCGACAGGTCGCAGACCTCGGCGATGGATTTTTTGCCCAGGTCCCCCGCCGCCAGCGTCACCGCCAGGATCTCCGGCTTGAGCCGGGCGCCTTCGCATTCCGGGCAGGGCACGTCACGCATGAAGCCTTCGTAGCGTTCCTTCATCTGCTCGGACTCGGTCTGCGCCATCTTGCGCTGCAGGAACGCCAGCACGCCTTCGAAATCGGCGTAGTACGAGCGGGTGCGGCCGTACCGGTTGCGATAGCGCACATGCACCTGATGGCCGGATCCCTCGAGGATCGCCTTGCGGGCCTTGGCCGGCAGCTTGCGCCACGGCGTGTCGACGTCGAAGCCCATCTCCTCGCCGAGCCCGGCCATCATCCGGGTGAAGTATTCCGCGGTGTGGCCTGCCGACCACGGCGCCACCGCGCCGTCGGCCAGCGTGCGATCCGGGTCGGGGATCACCAGATCGGGATCGATCTCCTTGCGGATGCCCAGGCCGCTGCACTCGGGGCACGCGCCGTAGGGCGAGTTGAAGGAGAACGAGCGCGGTTCCAGGTCGTCGAGGGCCAGCGCGTGCCCGTTCGGGCAGGCCAGCTTCTCGGAGAACCGCTGCTCGCGAGGGCGGTCGGGCTCATGGCCCCGATCGTCGGGGAATTCCAGCACCACGATGCCGTCGGCCAGGTGCAGCGCGGTTTCCACCGAATCGGTGAGCCGTGACTTGGCGGTGGCCTTGACCGTGAGGCGGTCGACCACAACCTCGATGTCGTGCTTCTCCTGCTTCCTCAGCTGCGGCGGATCGGTCAGCGGATGCACCACGCCGTCGACCCGCACCCGGCTGTAACCTTGGGCGTTGAGCTTCTCGAACAGGTCGGCGAACTCGCCCTTGCGGGTGCGTACGACCGGCGCCAGCACCAAGAACCGGGTGCCCTCGGGCATCGCCAGCACCTGGTCGACGATTTGCTGCGGTGTCTGCCGGGCGATCCGTTCACCGCAGACCGGGCAATGCGGGGTGCCCGCGCGGGCGTACAACAACCGCAGGTAGTCATACACCTCGGTGATCGTCCCGACCGTCGACCGGGGGTTGCGGTTGGTCGACTTCTGGTCGATCGACACCGCCGGGGAGAGGCCCTCGATGAAGTCGACGTCCGGCTTGTCCATCTGCCCGAGGAACTGGCGGGCGTAAGCCGACAGCGACTCCACGTACCGGCGCTGCCCCTCGGCGAAGATGGTGTCGAACGCCAGCGACGACTTGCCGGATCCGGACAGCCCGGTGAAGACGATCATCGCGTCGCGGGGCAGGTCGAGGTCGACGCCACGCAAGTTGTGTTCGCGGGCGCCCTTGACGATCAGGCGGTCAGCCACACTGCCCCTCTCGATGAACTCTGCTGGGCCGCAGACGGCGCATTCCATGCTATGCGCCGGTACCCACAGGCAGCGGCGGGCCAGTAACGTGGCGCACATGACTACCGTCAGCGACAGCTACACCGGACACGTCGACCCCGGCACCGCCGCGCGCCGCACCCTGCCGGGCGCCACGATCCTGAAGGCTTCGGTCGGCCCCATGGACAACAACGCCTACCTGGTGACGTGCTCGGCGACGGGAGAAACGCTGCTGATCGACGCCGCCAACGACGCCGACGTGCTGATCGACCTCATTCGCCGCTACGCGCCGAAGATCGCGTTGATCGTCACCAGCCATCAGCACTTCGACCATTGGCAGGCGCTGGAGGCCGTGGCCGCCGCCACCGGCGCGCCGACGGCCGCAAGCGAGATCGACGCCGGACCGCTGCCGGTCAAGCCCGACCGGTTGCTGGCCGGCGGCGACACGGTGCAGGTCGGGCGGCTGACCTTCGACGTCATCCACCTGCGCGGGCACACGCCGGGCTCGATCGCGCTGGCCCTCGACGGGCCCGCGACCGGCGGGATCACCCAACTGTTCACCGGCGACTGCCTGTTCCCGGGCGGAGTCGGCAAGACGTCGCAACCCGGGGATTTCACCCAACTTCTCGACGACCTCGCCACGCGGGTGTTCGCCGTATACGACGATTCCACCGTGATCTATCCGGGCCATGGCGACGACACGGTGCTCGGCGCGGAACGGCCGCACCTGGACGAATGGCGTGAACGCGGCTGGTGAGCCCAGCTACGAGGTCGTGTGCACGATGAGCACATCGACCTTGGCCCGGCGCGAAACGTTGGCCGGCACCGATCCCAGCAGCCGGCCGGCGATGGTGCTCAGACCGACGTTGCCGACCACGAGCAGGTCTGCCTTTTCCTCCTCGGCGAGGCCGACCAGCGCATCGACCGGAGCACCGACGACCGGCCGCTCCTCGATGTTGGCGGCGCCCGCCGCGGATGCGCGCTCCCTGGCGTCGTGCAGGATCGAGTAGACCGGCGCG
>JAQTVU010000538.1 GCA_028706695.1 Mycobacterium sp. | reverse complement strand
TAACGACCAGGAAAATTACAAAGGCGATGATCAAGAAATTAATGATCGTCTGAATAAATTTGCCATAACCCAGCAGAACTGCGGGGACTTTGCCGTCGGCAGACGCCTCTTTTAGGGTGATTGCCGCCTTGGAGAAATCGACCCCGGCGGTGACTTGGCCCAGCGCTGGCATTACGACATCTCCGACCAATGAGGTGACGATGGCCCCGAATGCCGCACCGATAACCACGCCGACCGCGAGATCGACGACATTCCCGCGCATCGCGAATTCTTTAAATTCCTGACCTATGCTCATACCGTGAATCCCCCAAGTGGCACCGCGAAATAGGTGTGACGTTTAGATCTACTGCGCCGCTACGGTCTGCGCCTGGCACGCTCGCAGCGTCTCGGCCACGACATCCGCCGCTAAGCAGGTCGGTAAGCCGCTGGCGAGATCGCGGTGTTGCGCCCGCCAGCCCAGTGTCTCAACTAGGCGGCGCGTGTCGAGCCGCTTCGATTCTTCGAGAAACGACATCAGCATCGGCGATAGGCGGCTACGCGCTTCGATGAGGCTAATTTGCGGTGGTGGTGCGAGGCTAAGCAAGTCCGCACAGCGTAAAAAGTAGTCCGTCATCGTTGTTGGTTGCCCGTCGCTAACGTTATATGCGGCGCCCGCGGCGCCATATTCTGCGACATGCAGGGCGGCCGCGGCTAAGTCGTCGGCGTGGATGCGGTTGGTATACGGTGATTCCTCGTTCCGCAGCACCGGCGTGCCGGCGCGTAAACGTGCGACTGGCAAGCGCCCAGGGCCGTAGATCCCAGGGACACGCAGAATCAGTGTGCTGCAACCCGTGCGCGCGGCGTAGGCGAGCGCAGCTTGTTCGCCATCCAAGCGTCGCCGGCCACGGTCGTTTTGCGGTTGAGTCGGTGCTGTTTCATCGATCCAAGCGCCCGCACAGTCGCCATAGACCGCGGAGGTTGACAGATAAATCAAGCGCTTGGGAGGCTCGTCCCGCACGGCCAGAAACTCCCTCAGACGCGTTTCGATTACGCCGACGTTCGGCGGCGGCGCGAAATAAAAGATCCAGTCGGGCGCGGTGCCTGTAGCCACCGCAGTGCTGATCTTGGGGTTGGTGTCGTCTAGGTCCCATTGCTGAGCGACGATTGCCAGCCGTTCCAACGCTGGCGCGCTGGCTGCGCTGCGAACAAAGCCGAGAACCGAGACGCCAATGGAATGCAAGCGCAGCGCTAACCTGCAGCCGACGTCGCCGCAGCCGATAATCCAAACTCGGCGAGGTTGGGCGTTAGAGTCCATCGTGGCAACAGATCCTATGGACGATAGGTGGCCGATTCTACTGGAATTAGTAGTCTTTGCCGTACAAATTATCGGTATGTCGCTTCCCCATCGCCGCTTTCGGCGATGGGGAAAGGGAGCGTTTAGGCGAGGAAGCCGAGGTTACGGCGCGCGCCGAAGTTGGCGAGGTTGGGGAAGATGGCGTTGAGGTTGGTGTCGGCGACACCAAACCAATTGGCGAGTGTTGCGGCGTATTGATCGGTGGAGGTGGTCGGGACGATACGACCCGCGCCGATGTCATCCGGCCCTTCAACGGTGAGGTTCGGCATCGTGCCGTAGTAGCCGCCTTTGACGGCGCCGCCGAGCACGAGGTGATGATTGCCCCAGGCGTGATCCGAGCCATCGCCGTTGGAGCCGAGCGAGCGGCCGAAGTCCGATGCGGTGAAGACCGTGACGTTGTTCTGCATGCCGACTTCGCCCATCGCTGTCCAGAACGCGTTCAAGTTCTTGCTTAGGATGTTCAGCAACGACGCCTGGCTGGCCAACTCGCCGTTGTGCGTATCAAAGCCGCCGAGTTGGACAAAGAAGATCTGCCGGTTGTCGCCGATCTGCGTATGCGCTTTGATGCAACGCGCGACTTCATGCAGCTGGCTGCCGAGACCGCTATCGCCGGGGAAGCTCGGGAATGGTGTGGCGACATCGCCAGCGGCGCCGAGGGCGTTGTTGACCAAGCTCACTTTCGCGGCAGCGTTGTTCTGAATTCGGGCGTACTCGGCCACCATCAAGTTGCTGTCGTTCTGCGCTTGGTTCAACAGATCCAGTGCTACCCGCTGGCGGGTGCCGTTGCGGTAGGACCCGTTGTTGGTCGTATTCAGCAGCGGTGCACCGTTGGCGCCGAGGACATACGGCATCGCCTTGCGGCCTTCCTGCCAGTAATTCACGCCGCCGATGTTGATGTTCATCGCCAGCTTGGCGGCATAGCCCTGGTCGACGTAGAAATCAGCGATACGACCGGCCCAACCATTGCGCTCGGCTTTATCGACGATGCTGGTCCACCACTGGGTTTGCTGATCGGCATGCGAGAACAGCTGCAGCGGCAGCGGCACCGAAGCCGCTTTCGCCTGGGCGACGGTCGTCGGCTGCACCAAGGTGCCGACATTACAGACCACACCCATATGGCCGGCGTTGAACAGCGTCCGCAGTTCCGGGCAGCTGGCGTGGAAGCCGTAGGCCGCGCCGTCGCTGGCGGTGCCGTTCAGCGCCAGCAGGCTGTTCTGCGGCAGCGCCAGATTGGTCCGGCTCTTTGAATAGATGCCATAGGTGCTGCTGGACACCGGCGCGATCATATTGAAACCGTCGTTGCCGCCGGTGAGATAGACACAGACCAGGGCTTTGTAGCCGCTGCTATCCGCGGCGGCGGCATAGGCTTGTTGGAAGCTGGACATCGTCGCCAGCAGGCTGCCGGAGGCAACCGTACGGGCGCCCATGCTGAGGAACTGGCGGCGGTTGATGGCGCCTGAGAGTAGGGATTTCATGAGCGGCTCCTTAATGCTGTACGGCGTATTGCGGCGAGTTAA
>JAQTVU010000537.1 GCA_028706695.1 Mycobacterium sp. | reverse complement strand
AATGCTCCATGCCAGCCTATTCCGCCGTGCCGCGGCCCGCAGGAGTCCTTCGGCCCCATCTAGGATGCCGTTCGTCCCGGCCGGTACGGCGCAGTCCGGTCCGGTCAGATGTGCCGGCCGCCGGTGACTTCCATCACGGTGCCGGTCATGTACGAGGACAGGTCGGAGGCCAGGAACAAGGCGACCTTCGCGACCTCCTGCGGTTCGCCCACCCGGCCCATCGGGATCTCGGCCACCTTCTGGTCCCAGATGCGTTGCGGCATGGCTTCTGTCATCGCCGATCGGATCAGCCCGGGGGCGATGGCGTTGACCCGCACCCCCAGGTAGGCGAGTTCTTTGGCCGCGGCCTTGGTCATCCCCACGACCCCGGCCTTGGCCGCCGAATAATTCGTCTGGCCGACCATGCCGACCTTGCCCGACACCGATGACATGTTCACGATGGCGCCGCGCTTCTGTTCGCGCATGACCGCCGCCGCCAGGCGGGTGCCGCTCCAGGTTCCCTTCAAATGCACGCTGATGACCTGGTCGAACTGCTCCTCGGTCATCTTGCGCATCGTCGCATCACGGGTGATTCCGGCGTTGTTGACCATGATGTCCAGGCCGCCGAAGCGCTCGGTCGCGGTGTCGATCAACGCTTGCACGTCGGCCGCTCGGGTCACGTCGCACCGGACCGCCAGGGCGACGCCGTCACCGCCGAGTTGTCCGGCCGTGCGCTGCGCCGCGTCGAGATTGACGTCCCCGAGCACCACCCGCGCCCCCTCGGCGACGAACTTCTCGCCGATCGCCAAACCCAGGCCCTGCGCACCGCCTGTGACCACCGCGATTTGACCGCTCAGCAACGACACTGGACCACTCATTCCTCATCTGTTCTGTTTCAGTTCGGCACCGATGCGCAGAAGCTGGCTGAAATCGATGGGAGCCTCGTTCGACGGGCAACCTGTGATGCATGCCGTAAACGCCAACGGCGACGCTACCCGGCATGGATCCGCCACTCGGCGGCATCGTGTTGCTGCCGCCAGAATTCCGCGAAACGCCCACCGACGGCGAGTAATTCGTCGGGCGCGCCGTCCTCGATCACCCGGCCGCCATCGAGGAAGAGCACGCGGTCGGCGCGTCGAATGCTGGCCAACCGGTGGGCGACGATCACCTGGGTGCGCGCATGCGGGCCGGCGGTGAGGGCGTCGACCACCGCGGCCTCGTTCTCGGTGTCCAGCGCGCTGGTCGCCTCGTCAACCAGCAGTATCGGCGCTTCCTTGAGCAGGGCGCGCGCAATGCTGACCCGTTGACGCTCACCGCCCGACAGGGCCACGCCCGCCTCGCCGACGTCGGTGTCGGTACCGTCGGGCAGCCGGCGGCTTAGCTCGTCGACCCGCGCCAGCGCCACGGCCCGGGCGAACCGGTCATCGCCGGCGCCGGGGTTTCCGGCCAGCACGTTGTCGCGGATCGTGCCATGGAAGAGATAGGGATGCTGGAACACGACGCTGCTCGCCGCCCGCCGGGTGTGTGCGTTCAGGGTCGTGGCGTCCACGCCGTCGATGAGGACGCGGCCACGCGTCGGCTCGTGCAGGCCGGCGATCAACGCCAGGATGGTGCTCTTGCCCGAGCCGGACGGCCCGACGACCGCCGTCGTGCTCCCCGGCTGCAACGAGAAACTCGCCCCGTCGAGCACCGATCGGCCCGCGCCGTCGTAGCCGAAGGCGACGTCGTCGAACTCGATGCGGGGAGCCGTGACGCCGGCGGGCAGCGTGGCGGTTCCGGCGGTCATGATCGGCGCTCCCAGCACGCACCGGATGCGCTGCAGTGTGCTGCGGGTGCTCTCGAGGGCCGGGGCGAGGTCTCCGATGGTGTTGAACGGTTCGAGGTAGCGGGCGATCACGACGATCGACGCGATGGCCTCCGGCACCGTGAGCGTGGCGCCGATCGTCAGCGCCGTCGTTGCGCCCGCCAGCACGATCAGGGCGAGCTGAGCGGCGAGGCTGAACAACAGCTGGCCGGGAACCTGCATGGACAGCAGCCGCATCGTCGCGCCGTGCTGGGCGGCCAGCGCGTCGCCGACCAGGCTGCGTGCCGGCTCGACGCGGCGTGCGGCGCGCAGCGCCTGCTGCGTCCGGGCGAACTCGACGATGCGTTCGGCAAGCGCGCCGTTGGCCTCGGCGGCCGCGGTGTCGGCGCGGCGCACCAGTCGCGTTGCGGCCCACAACGCACCCAGCAGCAACGGCACGCCGCCCAGTGCCGCCGCGCCGAGTTGCCAGGAAATCGGCATCAGCGCCAGTGCAATCGCGGGCGGCAGCAAAACCGCGGAGGTCAGCGGTGTGAGGAGGTTGACCACCAGGCCGACGAGTTCCGGCCCGGTGGCGGCGATCGCCTGCCGTGCCGTCGCGGTGTTCTCGGCGGTGAACCAATCCAGCCGGACGTCGAGCAGCCGGTCCGCCATGTCGTGCTGCGTGTGGTCGAGCACGGCGAAACCCAACCCGAATCCCGTGCGGGCGGTTGCGGTGTCGATCACCCAGCCCGTCACGGTCGCGGCGGTGAGCCATCCCAGCCACACCAGCGCACGGTGCGGTGCGTCGCTGAACAACGCGCCGATCAACGGGACCAGAAGCACCGTGGCCACCGCACGCACCACCACGGAGAGCAGCGCCAGCCCGGTGTAGGTGCGGACCTTGGCGCGGCTGTCGTCCGGAACGAGAGCCAGCCACATGCGGATCATCGGGCGCCCTCGTCCAGCGCGCCCGCGGCCACCGGTTTGCCCCGGCCGGTCTCCCACAGTCGGCGGAACCGGCCGTCCGCGGCGAGCAACTCGTGATGCGTGCCGCGTTCGGCGATCCGGCCGTGGGCAAGTACGCCGATCTGG
>JAQTVU010000536.1 GCA_028706695.1 Mycobacterium sp. | reverse complement strand
TAGTTCGCCACCTCCCGCTCGACATCCGCCGCCGTCCAGCCCAGCACGGGGGCGACCACGTCAGCCACTTCGCGGGCGCAGTCCACGCCCCGGTGCGCGTACTCGATGGAGATCCGCGTCCGGCGCGCCAGGACGTCCTCGAGGTGCAGGGCGCCCTCGGCGGTGGCGGCATAGCGGGCCTCCACCCTCAGGTAGCCCGGCGCGTCCTGGATCGGGCCGAGCAGGTCGGGCTGTTCGTCGCCCAGCGCCAGGACGTCCCCCACCAGCGAACCGTAGCGATCCAGCAGATGACGCACCCGGTAGGGATGCAGCCCGCGCAGCGCGCCGACGTGCTCGGCCTGGTTGACCAGCGCGAAGTACCCGTCGGCGCCCAGCAGGCTCACCTTCTCGGTGATCGACGGGGCGACGCGGGCCGGGATGAACTGCGCCGCGGTGTCGACCGCGTCGGCGGCCATCACCCGGTAGGTGGTGTACTTGCCGCCGGCGATGGCCACCAGCCCCGGGGCGGGCACCGCGACGGCGTGCTCCCGGGACAGCTTGGAGGTCTCCTCGCTCTCCCCGGCCAGCAGCGGCCGCAGCCCGGCGTACACGCCGTCGATGTCGGCGTGCGTCAGCGGGATGGCCAGCACGGTGTTGACGGTGCCCAGGATGTAGTCGATGTCGGCCTTGGTGGCCGCGGGGTGCGCGAGATCGAGATTCCAGTCGGTGTCGGTGGTGCCGATGATCCAGTGGCTGCCCCACGGGATGACGAACATCACCGACTTCTCGGTGCGCAGGATGAGCGCGGCGTCGCTGACGATGCGGTCCCGCGGCACCACGATGTGCACCCCCTTGGAGGCGCGGACCTGGAATCGCCCGCGCTGCTTGGACAACGCCTGGATCTCGTCGGTCCACACCCCGGTCGCGTTGACCACGACGTGGCCGCGCACCTCGGTGACCGAGCCGTCCTCGGAGTCGCGCACCCGCACGCCGGTCACCCGGTCGCCCTCGCGCAGCATCGCCACCACCTGGGTGGAGCTGCGCACCACCGCGCCGTAGTGGGCGGCGGTGCGTGCCACCGTCATGGTGTGCCGGGCGTCGTCGACGACGGTGTCGTAGTAGCGGATCCCGCCGATCAAGGAGGTCCGCTTCAAGCCGGGGCTCAATCGCAGCGCGCCGGCACGGGTCAGATGTTTTTGCGAGGGAAGCGATTTCGCGCCGCCGAGCCGGTCGTAGAGAAAGATGCCCGCGGCGATGTACGGACGTTCCCACAGCCGGTTGGTCAGCGGGAACAAAAACGGCAACGGCTTGACCAGATGCGGCGCCAGGGTCGTCAGCGACAGCTCGCGCTCGTAGAGCGCCTCGCGGACCAGCCCGAACTCGAGCTGCTCGAGGTAGCGCAGCCCGCCGTGAAACATCTTCGACGAGCGGCTCGAGGTGCCCGACGCCAGGTCGCGGGCCTCGACCATCGCGACCTTGAGTCCGCGGGTGGCGGCGTCCAGCGCGCACCCGGAGCCCACCACACCGCCGCCGACGACCACGACGTCGAACTGCTCGGTGCCGAGCCGCTCCCAGGCCACCTCGCGCTGCCGCGGTCCGAGCACGGAGGGCGGCCAGCTCTGGTCGCTTGGCGCGTGGATCGGGTCGCTCACGGCGGGACTCCTGTCGGTTACTCGTCAGTAGGACACTGCCCCAACCAAGGCTATCGTCGGAGCAGGCTTTCCGCGCTGCGTGCGAACCCGGTCAATCCAGGTCGTCGTGGGCCATCAGCCGCCGGGCGGCCTCGGTGATCGAACCGGACAACGAGGGGTAAACCGCCAGGGTCTGGGCCAACTCGTTGACCGTGATGCGGTTCTGCACGGCCATCGCGATCGGCAGGATCAGCTCCGAGGCGATGGGCGCCACCACCACCCCGCCGACCACCACGCCGGTGGACCGCCGGCAGAAGAGCTTGACGAAGCCCTGCCGCAGCTCGGACATCTTCGCGCGGGCGTTGGTGTGCAGGGGCAGCATGATGGTCCGGGCGGTCACCGACCCGTTGTCGATCGCCGACTGCGGCACCCCGACGGCCGCGATCTCGGGCCGGGTGAACACCGTGGCCGCGACCGTGCGCAGCCGGATGGGACTGACGCCCTCGCCCAGCGCGTGATACATCGCGATCCGGCCCTGCATGGCGGCGACCGACGCCAGCGGCAGCAGGCCGGTGCAGTCGCCGGCGGCGTAGATGCCGGCCACCGGGGTCCGTGACACCCGGTCCACCGGCAGGTAGTTGCCGCGCCCCAGCTCGATGCCCACCCGGTCCAGGCCGAGGTCGCCGGTATTGGGCACCGAGCCGATGGTCATCAGCGCGTGGCTGCCCTCGACGGTGCGGCCGTCGGTCATGACGACCAGCACGCCGTCGTCGGTGCGGGTGACCGACGCGGCGCGCGCGTTCTTGACCAGCTTGACGCCCCGTTCGGCGAACGACTCCTCGAGCACCCGGGCGGCGTCGGCATCCTCGTAGGGCAGCACCCGGTCCCGGCTGGCCACGACCGTGACCGGCACACCGAGTTCGGTGTAGGCGTTGACGAACTCGGCCCCGGTGACCCCGGAGCCCACCACGATGAGGTGGTCGGGCAGCGCTTGCAGGTCGTAGAGCTGGCGCCAGGTCAGGATGCGTTCGCCGTCGGGTTGGGCCGACGGCAGCACGCGGGGGCTGGCGCCGGTGGCGATCAGCACCACATCGGCGTCGTGCACGCTGGTGCCGCCGTCGGGTCGGGTCGCCTTGATGCGGTGACGAGCCAGCCCGGAGGCCGGGTCGATCAGCTCGCCGCGACCGGCGACGACCTGGACGCCCACGCCGAGCAGCTGGGCGGTGATGTCGGCCGACTGCGCCGCC
>JAQTVU010000535.1 GCA_028706695.1 Mycobacterium sp. | reverse complement strand
ACAAATCGGCGAACATCTCATCGCCGAACAAGTTGAAGCACTCCCGGTGCAGCACGCCATAAATCGAGTCCGGCGCCACCCGGCACCGGCAGAAATCCACCGTCGACCGCCACAAATCCGCCTGCTTAGGCGTCAAACCCAAACTCACTCAACCATTCTCGCCGATCACGCCCAATTACCCGGTCAACGCCACGCGAAAAACACGAGCCACCTAGCGCGGGAACCGCGCCGGGTCGGCAAGCCGCTGCGGCGTGAACTGACAGGGCTGTATAGCGCCCGGCGCGGCCCGTACCGCCTGTTGTACCGGATCGACGAGGAGCATTCACTAGTGCTGATTCAGCGTGTCGATCATCGCGCGGACATTTACAGGCACTGACGGTAGCCTCACCGTGACGAAATGCTCTGTAACGCAGACTAACTCGCAATAGTTAACTGGTAACGGTGCGCTGTTCAAGAGGTGCGAGTTGGTTGCCTGGTCGAGCCGATCACAGCCAACGGTTGTGATGATGCAACCTCCTCAACAAGTACGTCATTGACCTGGGCTACAGCCCTAACCGCGCCTACATGCCGGCGGGATCCAGGCGCCGCGGCAACCGGCAGCGAGACTCCGTCGACCTCAATGGCACTTAAATTTAATTTAGGCCGGCGCCGAGGCCGGGCACCAGCCGCCCCAGGAGCAGACCGGCGGCCATCGCCACCCCGATCCACACCGGCAAGAGCCGGTCCAGGGTGGAGAGCTGGTGGAGAGCTTGGCGGCACTGCGGGCGCAGCAGTCGATGAGGCAGTGTCACTCACGAGGTTTCTCTCCCGTGGCGCGAGCGGCGCACCGCTTCACTGGCGACTGTCAACGTGAGGTGGGTCGGGGCGCGGTGGCGCGGTCATCAGCTGCGGCTGTCTCAATCAGACGATGCGGCGGGTTTGGTGGCGTGGATGATCGCGCCGTGCATCCCCTCAGCCACCTGGTGGGTGAACGTAACCGTGGCTTCGGTGAATCCGGCCGCGGCCAGCCCGTCGAGGTACTCCTGGCGGGACAATGCGCCAGCGATGCAGCCGACGTAGGAGCCGCGTTCGGCGCGCTCGGCCGCGCTGAGGTGGTCCTCGGCGACGACGTCGGAGATCCCGATCCGCCCGCCGGGCACCAGCACCCGGAACATTTCGGCGATCACGGCCGGTTTGTCGGCCGACAGGTTGATCACGCAGTTAGAGATCACCACATCGACGGCGGCGTCGGGCAGCGGTATGTCTTCGATGGTGCCCTTGCGGAACTCGACATTGGTGGCACCGGCCTTGGCCTTGTTCTCCTCGGCCAGCGCCAGCATTTCGTCGGTCATGTCGACGCCGTAGGCGAACCCATTCGGGCCGACCCGGCGCGCCGATAACAGCACGTCAATCCCGCCGCCAGAACCCAGGTCAAGCACCCGCTCGCCGGGATGCAGGTCCGCGACCGCGGTCGGGTTGCCGCAGCCCAGGCTGGCCGCAACGGCTTCGATGGGTAGCTCGGAGTGCTCGTCGTCGCCGTAGAGGCCGGCGCCGAAGATGGTCCCAATATCGGCGGAATCGCTGGACCCGCAGCAGCTCGCCGCGGTCAGCACATCGCTGTTGGTGTTGCCGTTACGCACCGCGGTGGCGGCGGCGCCGTAGCTTGCCCGGACCTGATCATGCAGTTCATTGTGTTCGGCAGTCATCCCACTCAGTCCTTCCATCGATAGCCGTCTATGGGTGCATAGTGTGCACAAATCATCGATGACTGTCAATGCGTGTGCCATACTGGGGCCGTGCCCGCCACGACTACCCCAACCGACCGCAGTGCCTCGCTGCTGGTGGCCGACCTGGCGGCGTGTTGCAGCTCGATCACCGATGGCGTGCTGGATGCGGCAGCCGCCGAGCGGCTGGCCAGCGTCCTCAAGGCGCTAGCCGAGCCGACCCGGCTGCGACTGGTGTCGCTGATCGCCGGCTACGAGGACGCCGAGGCGTGTGTGTGCGATCTGACCGCCCCGGTGGGGCTTTCCCAGCCCACGGTGTCGCATCACCTCAAGACGCTGGTCGAAGCCGGCCTGCTGGAACGCAGCCAGCGCGGCAAATGGGCCTACTATCGGCTGGTGCCGGCAGCCCTAGATGCCCTGGCCACAGTGTTCGCCCGCGCCAGCCGTCGCTGAGGCGTACCTGCTTCTATGCCGAGTGAGCGCTATCCGGTGTTGCGTTCGCGCGGGTTCTGTAAGGGCGTGCGGCGCTAAGTTGCTGATCGTGGATCCACTGTTCGATGGGGCGGGTTTGGTCCGCCAAAGCCGAGCATGCGCGGCTGTGCGAGGCGCTCAAGGAGATGGCGGTATTCGGCGAGCAGGGCATTCAGCGACGCGCCGCGTCGGAACGTACGGGCGTCGCTCTGCGACGTGTCGTGCGGTCCAACCTTCGCCAGGTGCACCGTCGATACGGGCGCAGACGGCATCGGAAGCACCTCCAACGAGGTGAGACAGCAGGTCCTGGACCGCCACTGTGGTGTGGCCGGGACCGGCGTGCGAAGCCGGTCTTCGTTAAGGCCGGTGGCCAGCTTGGTGACGCGGTGACGGGCGAGCCGGTAAATGACCTCAAGCATGAGCGGCCTCCTGGTCTGGCTTCCGGGGTTGTTCGGGGTCGCTTGGATGAGGCGCCCATTTATGACACTAGCTACACACAAAACACGAAAATAAGAAAAATTGGGGAACGCTCAGCGCGCATTAAGACTCGCATACGTTTGGCTCTTCTGCCATAGTCGTGGGTCTGTGATCTGGGGTTTTGGGCGCAACACCGTGTCCTGCTTACGTTTTGGACTGTTACAGGGTTCAAGACGAAGGAGGGTGTACGGCGTTGCGCAAATCCA
>JAQTVU010000534.1:1605-2866 GCA_028706695.1 Mycobacterium sp. | reverse complement strand
GCAACCGGCACCGGAGCGAGAATTTCATCTGCGCACCAACCGCATTCGCGCCTGGTCGAGGCATTTGTTCGCCCGTTCGTCGGTGGTGTTCGCCAGCGAGCGGATGGACGACGACCCGCGCTGGCGCCTGATGGAACCGGGCGAGCTCGTCCACGTCGATGAGGATCTGCAGATCGACCGCAGGGTGGTGCTACCCGACCCGCCCCGGCACCAGCTCTCCAAGGAGGATCTGAGCATGCCGGCGCGGCAAGCCCAGCACGCGACGGCCTGACCGTTCCTCGACGCTGAGCCGAACCTTCGTTGGGCGTTTTCCGCCCCACCCGGGGCAGCCGGCGACCGCCGAGGATGCGGCAACGCCGAAGCAGGGCCGCCGCGAGGCGCGGGCCGCCGGGCACGTCCCGGCGGTCCGACCGACCGGGTCAGCCTTCGATGGCGGGCGGTGCAGCGCGGTCGTCCCCGATTTCCAGGGTGTCCAGGGCCTCGTTCGCCAGCGCGCGGCCAACGGCGATCACCTCCACCGCCCGGTGAAATTCCAGGCTCCGGCACGTCGACCGCGGGACCTCGATCAACAGGTCGGGCGGATACGTCGCCAGGGTGTGGCGGGCCAACGCGGCCTGGGCGATGTCGATGGTGCGGTTCATCACCTCGAACGCGCTCAGCTTGGGAGCCTCCGGTGCGCCCTCGCCGGCCTCATCCCGGGCGGCTTCGGGCTGCCCGGCGTCCGGTCCGGTCAGCGCCCCGAACCGGCCCAGCACGGCCTTGGCGGTCGGCCGGTCCAGCAGCGCAGACGTGCTGCGCACCATGCGGTTCAGCCACTCGGCGGTGGCGCCCGGCTCGGCGTCTCGGTGGTCGATGACTTCGTTGCCGCTGAGGCTCACCGCGATGGTCAGGTCGGCGTTGACGGCCGCGATCGGCGCCATCGGCAGCGGATCGAGGATGCCGCCGTCGGCGAGCAGCCGCCCGCCGACTTCGTGGGGCGCGATCACGCCCGGGATCGCGATGGAGGCCCGGATCGCCTCGTCGAGCGGTCCGCTCTGAAACCACACCGACTTGCCGGCCAGCAGATCGGTGGCGACCGCGGTGTAGGAGGTGGGTAGTTGTTCGATGGTCACCGGTCCCAAGATGTCGCGCACCGCGTCCAGGATCTTCTCGGCGCGCAGCACACCGGCCGCGCCGATGGACGGGTCGAGCAGCCGCAGGATTGTGCGCTGGGTCAACGACTTCGCCCAGTCGGCGAACTCCTCCAGTCGACCGGCCGCCT
>JAQTVU010000534.1:0-1595 GCA_028706695.1 Mycobacterium sp. | reverse complement strand
CCTCGATCACCCCGATATGGGCGTAGCCGCGGGCCCCGCCGCTGCCGAGCGCCAACGCCACCCGGGCGGGAGCGGGCCCGCGTGTGCGCGCGCCCGCCGCGCCGGGTCTGCCGGGCATGGGATCATTCTGCGCGGAGGGTCCCGCGGCGGGGCGCCCGGCACCTGGTGGCACCCGCTGATCACCCCGACTTCATGTGCGGAAGTCTCAAACCACTACCCGCATTCGTCGGCGGCGGCCGCGCGCGGCGGTGATCACGGCGGCCTGTCGTGCCGGGCTCAGCTGGGCCCATGGGACGTTCCAGGTGCCCGCGGTGCCCGACGGTGACGCCTGCACCATCGCCAGGTACGGCTCAAACAGCGGCCGATCGGCCCGGGGCCGGGCGTCCATCCACGCCTTCGCGGCGTGGCAGGCCTGGAAGTACTGCTCCTCGGTCGCATCCGCGGGGACGTCGACCCGGGTGGTCACACCCGCGGGCGAGAGCCCGACCGCGCCCGGCGGCGCCGCACCGGAACCGGTGGGGCTGGCCGGCGGACGCGACGACGGGCCGGCCGGACCGGGCCGGGTGCCGGGATGGATGCTGTGGGAGCAGCCCGCCAGTGCCGACGTCACGGCCAGAGCCGTCGTCACCGCGAGCGTGGTCCCCAACAGGGACCGTCGACCGCACCGGCGCACGATGTCAATCTATGCAACACTGGCTGTCGTGATCGAGCGCTTCGAATTCTGCGAGTGTTGCCGGCCGTAATCCGCCGCCGCTGCCCAATCCGCTCACCCTCTGGAGTTTCCCACGATGTCTCCGCGTTCTTCCATGTTCCCGCTTTCCTCGAAGTCCCCGCCTGCCCCCGGCCGTACCGGGCTGCGGCCGCGCACGGTGCCCGCGCCGGCCGCCGGGCCGACGCGGCTGCGCGTGCCCGATCTGCTGCACCGCACAGACCAAGCCGCCGACGACGTGTTCAGCGGACGCTGCGAGCACCTGCTGCCCGAGGGCGGAATACCGCAGTCGCGGCGCTGGTTCGCCCGTATCCACGGCGACGACGAACTCGACGTCTGGCTGATCAGCTGGGTTCCCGGGCACGCCACCGAATTGCACGACCACGGCGCGTCGCTGGGCGCGGTGACGGTGCTGTCCGGATCGCTCAACGAATTTCGTTGGGACGGAAGGAAATTGCGGTCGCGTCGGCTCGACGCCGGCGATCAGGCGGGATTCCCGCCGGGCTGGGTGCACGACGTAGAGTGGGCGCCCGGACCCGGTTACGGCGCATCCGGTGCCGGCCGCGTCGCGGCGCGTCCGAGCCTGAGTGTGCATGCCTACTCCCCGCCGCTGACCGCCATGTCGTATTACGAGGTGACCGGGCGCAACACGCTGCGCCGGCGGCGCACCGAACTGACCGACCACCCGGAAGGGTCGCGATGAGTCGCATCGACCTCGTCGTGGACACTGCGCGGCGCCGCTACCGCCGTCTGTCGGCCGCCCAGCTGCCCGACGCGCTGCGGCGCGGGGCGGTGCTCGTCGATATCCGCCCACAGTCGCAGCGATTGCACGAGGGCGAGGTGCCCGGCGCCCTGGTGATCGAGCGCAACGTCCTGGAATGGCGCT
>JAQTVU010000533.1 GCA_028706695.1 Mycobacterium sp. | reverse complement strand
GCTCTGCCTGGGCGCTCAAGGTTGGCAAGAGGGATGGTTCACCGGGGCTGGGTTCTTCCCGCCCGAATCGTGACCGCCGGTCACCCCAGGCAGGTGTCCGGCCCAAAGATCCCGCAACGATACCCCGCAACGATCAGGAGACTGCGATGGGCTTCAATCCGAAAGACGCGGTCGACGCGGCCAAAGACATCGCGACCAATGCGATCGAGAAGGCCTCGGACATCGTCGAAAACGCCGGCGAGATCATCCGGGGCGACCTCGCCGGCGGTGCCGGCGGCATCGTCCAGAACTCCATCGACATCGGCACGTACGCGGTGGACCGGGTGAAGGAGGTGTTCACCGGCAAGGCTGAAGCAGACGGAGACCTTTGACACGCTTTGGGCGCGTGACTGGCCGCACCGCCCACCAAAGATTCCCGTAATCTCATGCGACATCACCGGCCATCCGCGCGCCGGCGCCGCGGCGGCCAGTCCCGAGCGCGGGCTGACCGCATGTGGCTGTACAGCCGTGGCGCGACGCGCTCGCTTTCCAGGTCGACGAATGCACCGACTGCGGGCCCGGTGCGCCGGCGCTTATCTCCGCGATGGCATCGGCGGGGCAGAGCCTCGTGACGCCTGCCATGGCGTCCCGGCCTTCACCTGCTGGCCGTTATGTATTGCGAATGCATGAAACCGTCGATCTTGACGTCCACCTCCGGCGGCGTCATGCCGTAGCCGGCCTGCCACTCCAGGGTGCTGCGGACCGGCTGCACCACCCAACCGTGCGCTGCCAGCCATTCGGCCGGATCACCCGTCGGCTCGTAGGTCAAGGCCGAGAAATCCACATTGCCCGACATGTTGACTCCGGGATGGGCCGCCTCCAAACCCGTGAGCTTGTCGTGGTCCAACCGCGTTCCTAGGGCACCCACGGCTATGCGGCTGCCCGGCGCGCTGAGTCCGCTGATCAGGGTGAAGAGCCCGTGTTGCGCATCGTCGGTGAGGTAGGGCAAAACGCCCTCCACCGACCAGGCGCTGGCGCGTTCCACGTCGAATCCGGCGGCTTCCAACGGCTTGGACCATTCGCTGCGCAAATCCGCCGCGACCTCGACCCTGCGTGCCTTCGGCGCGACACCACGCTCACCGAGCACCCGCGCCTTGAATTCCAGGACCTTCGGCACATCGATTTCGAAAACCGTTGTGTCCGACGGCCATTCGAGCCTAAACGCCCGCGAGTCCAAACCGGCGGCGACAATCACCGCCTGCCGAATACCCGCTTCGCCGGCCGCGATGAAGAAGTCGTCGAAGAACCGGGTTTGCACACCGTAGAGGCGGGGGAACGCCGTCTCGTCCTCGGACGTGCCCGGATTGGCAAGCACCGCGGCCAGATACGGGTCCTGTGCGGCCTCGATGAAAACTTTCGCGTACTCGTCGCGAACCAGCGGCTGCGCGCTCGCCGCATGCACCGCACGCCATCCGGCCACCAGCAAAGCGGTGTAGCCGACGCTGCTGACGATGTCCCATTGGTCGTCGTCGGAACGCAGCCAACCAAATTCAGGTGTCGCAGTCATGAACGGTCGATTACCCACAGCTCAGGGACGATTCGCAAGATTCAGCCCTCCAATGCACGCTATGCACCAACGTACCTGCAGTACCACGGTCACAGCTCCAGAAACACTGTCACCGGGCCGTCATTCACCAATTCAACGCGCATGTTCGCGCCGAAAACCCCGGTCTCCACGCGGGCGCCCAAGCCCTGCAATGCCTCGGCGAACGCCCTCACCAGCGGTTGGGCGACGGCTCCGGGAGCGGCCGCATTCCATGACGGGCGGCGGCCTTTCGCCGTGTCGGCGTACAAGGTGAACTGGCTGACGACCAGGATCGGCGCCCCGACGTCCGCCGCGGCGCGTTCGCCGGCGAGGATACGCAGATGCCAGAGCTTTTCGGCCAGCCGCCGCGCCTTGTCGGGATCGTCGGAGTGCGTGACGCCGACGAACGCGAGCAGACCCTGCCCGTCCGGCCGGATGACGCCCACTTCCCGGCCGTCGACCGACACCGATGCCGATAAGACGCGTTGCACCAGGACCCGCACGGCATTCGATGCTGCCAGACCGGCCGGATACGCTCGTCGCGTGTCTGTGCTTGTCGCCTTCTCCGTCACCCCGCTGGGCGTGGGCGAAAGCGTCGGCGAAATCGTCGCCGACGCGGTCCGGGTGGTTCGCGAGTCCGGCCTGCCCAACAAGACCGATTCGATGTTCACCGTGATCGAAGGGGAGACCTGGGAAGAGGTGATGGCGGTGGTGCAGCGTGCGGTCGAAGCCGTGGCCGCCCGCGCTGACCGCGTCAGCACGGTGATAAAAGTGGACTGGCGAACCGGGGTCGATGACGCGATGACGCAGAAGGTGGCGTCGGTCGAGCGCTACTTATCCGGCGGCTAAGAGCCCTGCGCCTACGGCTCCAGGGCGGCTCGGAAGGCCTGTTCGGCCGCGTTCCCGCGGACGGCGAACACGACCTTCTCCAGCGAACCCGCCCGGTGCCGCCGAACGGCGTCGACCATGAGCCGCGCCGCGTCGTCGAGCGGGAAGCCGCCGACCCCGGTGCCGAACGCCACCAGCGCCAGCGAGCGACACCCGAGCTCGTCGGCCTTGCGCAGGGTCGACGCGGTGGCCCGCGCGATGATCTCGGCCGACGTCGGGCCACCGGGCTCCATCGTCGCCGCGTGGATCACGTAACGCGCCGGCATGTCACCGGCCGTCGTCTCCACCGCGTCACCGAGCCCGATCGGCGCCTTCTCCACCGATTCGCGCTGCAGCGCCGGCCCGCCGGCCCGGGCGATCGCCGCGGCGACGCCCCCGCCGTGCCGCAGCTGCGTATTGGCCGCGTTGCTGATCGCATCGACGTCC
>JAQTVU010000532.1 GCA_028706695.1 Mycobacterium sp. | reverse complement strand
GTCGACGGCCGCGGCCAGGGCGCTGTTGTCCCGGCCGTCGACCAACTCCACGACGCGTGCCACCGCGGCCGCGTACTGGGTGGCGGTGACGCCCCGCGCGGCGGGGCAGGGTGACACCTGCAGCACGGGGCAGGCGGGCCCGTGCAGGGCCGCGCGCCCCAGCCGCGCGGTGCAGGTTCGGATCCCGGTGAACCGCGCGAGCAGGACGGCCGCGTCGGCGGCGTCGCTGCGGGACAGGAACGGGCCGACGGCGCGGTCGTGCCGCGGTGACCGCACCACCGCCAGCCGCGGGAATGCCTCCTCGGTCAACGCCAGCCACCACCACCGCCGCGGGAATCTCGACCGCCGGTTGTACGGCGGGGCGTGGGCGGCGAGCAGGCGCAATTCGCGCACCCCGGCCTCGAGCGGGTGCGCGCACTCGACGTGGTAGACCTCGATGGCCAGGGTGACCATCTCCTTCATGCGGCCACGCGGGTCGGCGCCGGTGAAGTACTGGCCCACCCGGCGGCGCAGGTCCGCGGCGGTCCCGACGTAGAGCACCTCGCTGGACGGGCCGCGGAACAGGTACACGCCCGGCCGGTGCGGCAGGCCGTCAGCGAGCACCCGCTTGCGGCGCTGCGCTGGCGTCACGTCGGGCAGATACGCGCGCAGGTCGGCGTAGGTGTGCACGCCCTGGTTGCCGACCCGCTCGAGGAGCGCGTGCAGTACCTCAACGGTGGCGCGGGCATCGTCGAGGGCCCGGTGGGTGGGCTGGACGGCGACGGTGAACAGCCGCGCCAGGGCGGCCAGCCGCACGCTGGGGGCCTCCGTGCGGCTGAGCACCCGGCGAGCCAGCCGCACGGTGCAAAGCACCGGCGGATGGGGCCAGGCGATGTCGCACCGCTGGGCGGCGGCGCGCAGAAAACCGATGTCAAATCCCGCGTTGTGCGCCACCAGGACCGCGTCGCGGGCGAATTCGAGGAACATCGGCAGCACGACGTCGATGGTGGGCGCGTCGCCCACCATCGCGGTGGTGATGCCGGTGAGCTGCACAATCTGCGGCGAGATACCGCGCCGCGGGTCCACCAGGGTGGCGAACTCGCCGAGCACGACGCCGCCGCGGACCTTGACCGCCCCGATTTCGGTGATGGCGTCGGGACGGCACCCGCCGCTGCTTCGGGTGCGTCCGCCGGTGGTCTCCAGGTCGATCACGACAAAGGTGGTCTCGTGCAGCGAGGGTTCTTCGGCGCGCGTCCGGGCCTGGCTCGAGTCGGCGAAGCTCAGCTGAATCACACCATCGGGGCCCATGGCCGAGACGTTAGGGGCACCCGCCGACAACCGCGGTTCCCGAGCCGGCCGGGGTCAGGCAGCGTCGGCTGTCGGTGGCCCCGGCTAGCGTTCGGGCAGCCCGACTCCAACCTGTTCCCGATCCCCAAGCTCTTCCTGATCCTGATTGAGGATCCTGATTGAGCCAGACCGAGAGGACCCGAACCCGATGGCGCCAAGCAGTGCACCCGACGGCAAACAGGTGGCGGCGGCCGGGCCGGCCGGACCCGTGGCGATCGACTGCGACGAGTGCGCGGTCCGCGGCCCGGCGTGCCGCGACTGTGTGGTCAGCGTCCTGCTCGGGGTGCCCGAGACCTTGTTGCAGGACGAGCGCGCCGCCCTGGAGGTGCTTGCCGAGGCCGGACTGGCGCCCCGGTTGCGCCTGGTGCCGATCCGCCGCGACCCGGGCTGCGGTGTAGCCTGACTGCCTTGTGTGGCAAACCGTTCCGAGCGGATGCTGTGACAGCGAACTCATTCACATAGAAATGACAGAAATCTTTCCAAATTTTTAATGATCAGTTTTGGACAAACACCGATATCGTTTCGTAACCTGTCCGAGACCTAAACTAGCTCGACGGACGTCCCGTCGACGGCCGTTTAAGGAAGCGGTAATCTTGAGCCGTTTTGTTGGGTACCCGATTGCGCGCCTCTTAACACGAACTGTTGTCTGCACGGTGGTGGGTTGCACACTGTTGTCCGGTGTTATGGCCGCCAGCGTGCTGGCGGACCCGGCCCAGGACGCGCTGGCAAAGCTCAACCAGCTGTCCCGCCAGGCCGAGCAGACCACCGAGGCGATGCACAGCGCCCAGCTGGACCTGAACAACAAGTTGGCCGCCGAGCGGGCGGCAGAGCAGAAGCACGCCGACGACCAGGCCGCGGCGCAGGCGGCGAAGGCCCGCCTGGCCTCATTCCAGGGCGCGGTGAACAAGCTCGCCGCCGCGACCTACATGGGCGGCCGCGTCGATGGCGTGGAGTCCATTCTCACTGCGGAGTCGCCGCAGGGGCTGATCGACAAGCTCGTCATGCAGCGGGTGATGGCGAGTCAGATGTCCACCCAGATGGCGAGTTTCCGGCTCGCCGGTGAGCAGGCCGCCAAAGCCGAGCAGGCGTCGGCCAGATCCGCCGCCGACGCCAAGAGCGCAGCCGAACAGGCCGCCGCGGTCCGGGCCGGCCTGCAGGCCAAGCAGAGCCAGCTGCAGGTGCAGATCGCCGTCGTCAAGTCGCAGTATTTTGCCCTGTCGGCCGAGCAACGCACCGCGCTGGCCGACCCCGGGCCGCTGCCGGAGGGCGCGCCGCCGCCACAAGCGGCGTCCCCCGGTGCGCCGGGCGGTGGCGGCGGGCAAGCGCCGGATGAGGCGCCGCCGCCCGGCGGGGTGCCATCAGCGCCCGACGGCGGTGACCGCGCGACCGTGGTGCAGGCGGCGTTGACCCAGGTCGGCACGCCCTACGCATGGGGCGGTGCCGCGCCGGGCGGGTTCGACTGCTCCGGATTGGTGATGTGGGCCTTCCAGCAGGCCGGCATCTCGCTGCCGCACTCGAGCCAGGCGCTGGCCCGCGGCGGCCAGCCGGTGGCGCTATCCGAC
>JAQTVU010000531.1 GCA_028706695.1 Mycobacterium sp. | reverse complement strand
CTGCGTGGCGGGCGAATTCACGCGCAACGCGAATGGCCTGCGCGGCCGAGACCCCGGTGATCGGTTCCTGCCAGGCCGGGGTGTTCTGGTGGCTGGGATCGTCGTAGTCGGTGGGCCATTCGCCGGGCAACCCCGGGCGCGCCACGCCGTATTGGGCGAGCATCAGGTCGAACACCGTGCACACCAGGTGGTTGCCCACGCGGCGTACCGGGACGCCCCGCGCGATGGTCGTGCCCTCGCCGGTGACCGTGTCGAAGCTGGGCAGGTGCACCAGCGCGGTGCTGCGGTTCCCGTTGCCGCGTCGGGCATCCTGCACGCTGAGTGCGGGCAGCAGGCTACCCAGGTCCAGGTTCCACTTCCCCACGCCCTCCTCGCCGTAGCGGAATCCCAGCGAGCCGTGCGGAATCACCACGGAGTCCGTAGCCTCGTCGAGCACCGCAGGCTTGAGCGCCGCGTTCTCGACCGCTTCGCCCAGATCCGCCGCCGTGAGGTTCTTGCCCGGCACCAGCAGGTCGCCGCGCTCTTCCAGCTTGATCAAAAACGGTAGGTCGGTGTAGCGGCGGGAGAAGTCGGCGAAGAACGGAACTCGTTTTCGCACATAGCATTCCGACAGGATAACGTGACCCATCGCCATGGCCAGCGCCCCGTCGGTGCCGGCGGCGCACGGCATCCACTCGTCGGCGAACTTGGTGTTGTCGGCGTAGTCGGGGCTGACGGTCACCACCTTGGTGCCGCGGTAGCGCGCCTCGGCCATCCAGTGCGCGTCGGGGGTCCGCGTGACCGGGACGTTGGAGCCCCACATCATCAGATACGCCGCGTCCCACCAGTCGCCGGACTCCGGGACGTCGGTCTGGTCACCGAAGACCTGCGGCGACGCCACCGGCAGGTCGGCATACCAGTCGTAAAACGACGTCATGACGCCGCCGATCAGCTCGAAGAACCGTGAGCCGGCCGCATACGACACCATCGACATCGCCGGAATCGGGGAGAATCCGGCGACCCGGTCCGGCCCGTGGGCCTTGATCGTGTGCACGTGGGCGGCGGCGATCATCTCGGTGGCCTCGGCCCAGGTCACGCGCACCAGCCCGCCCTTGCCGCGGGCCTGTTGGTAGCGGCGGCGGCGGTGCGGGTCGGCCTGAATGTCGGCCCACGCCAGCACCGGGTCACCCAGCCGGGCCTTGGCTTCCCGGTACATCTCGACCAGCACGCCGCGCGCGTAGGGATAGCGGACCCGGGTGGGCGAATAGCTGTACCAGGAGAACGAGGCGCCGCGGGGACAACCGCGGGGTTCGTACTCGGGCCGGTCCGGGCCCACCGACGGGTAGTCGTTCTGCTGGGTCTCCCAGGCGATGATCCCATCCTTGACGTAGATCTTCCACGAGCACGACCCGGTGCAGTTGACCCCGTGCGTGGACCGGACCACCTTGTCGTGGCTCCAGCGGTCGCGGTAGAACACGTCGGCTTCCCGGCCGCCGCGCCGGGTGACGGTGCGCAGGTCGGCGGAGAACTCCCCCGGTGTGAAAAATCGCCCGCTGCGTTCCAGCAGCTCCTCGAGCGCGCCGCCGACGCGAGATGTGCTGGTCAAGGGCAGGGCCTCCTCGTCGATAGCCGCGATCTACTCGATAGCCGCGATGGCGGAGCGCCCCGGCGCCGGGCCGTGCGCTCGATGGTCGCGCCGCGTTCGGGAATTGCCGGCCGTGCGGCGAGCGGCCCGTCGTTCGGCCTGACCGGCACCGCCCGCACCCCGCGGGCAGCAGAGCAATCGGTTAACAGCGGCATAAGTCCGGGTCGCCGACCCTGGAAAATTTGCCATGCAAACCCCGCCACCACGTCGTCAAGACCGTCCGGGGGCCCCAGGTGGGTCGAGCCGCGGCGTGGAAGCGCTGAGCCCGCGCCGTCCGTGAAACTCTTCGGCATTGCTACCGGCATGCAAGTCCACGAGGCAGTTCGACGATTTCGGTATATCTACAAGATTGCCTGTAGTAAGATGCAGCGGCAAGCGGGTTGCCTGGACAATGCCTGTGCATTCGTCACGAACCCGCCGAGAGGGCTCGGATCAGGTCCTTCAACCAGCCGCGATCGGCGGGCACCCAGTCGACCTCGTGCAGTTGCGCCGCCGTCACCCAGCGTAGCGCCCGGTGATCTCGCGGCTGCGGCTCGCCGCGCACCAGTTCCACGCGATACGCGCGCAGCGTCGTCCTGACATCGAGCGCGATATCGGCGCCCAGCCGATCGCCCACGATCGCCGCGCCGCTCTCCACGCCCAGCTCTTCGGCCAGCTCCCGGGCCAGCGCCCCGCGCTCGGTTTCACCGGCGCCGACCTTGCCGCCGGGCAGTTCCCAGCGCCCGGCGAGTTCCGGCGGCCGCACGCGCTGCGCCACCAGGAGCGCCGAGCCGGAGATGACGGCACCGGCGACGACGATCTGTGTCGGCATGGCCTGTCACGGTATACGGTCGGGGTATGGCTGTGTTATCGGATGAGCAAGTGGACGCCGCACTGCCCGCACTCGACGGCTGGGAGCGCGCCGGCGGCGCCCTGCGCCGGTCGATCAAGTTCCCGACGTTCCTCGACGGCATCGAGGCCGTGTGCCGGGTGGCCGAGCACGCCGAACGCAAAAATCACCACCCCGATATCGACATCCGTTGGCGGACTGTGGTTTTCGCTCTGGTAACGCACTCCGAGGGCGGCATCACCGAAAACGACATCGCGATGGCGCGCGATATCAACGGCATCGTTGGCCGTTAGTCCGTCGATTCGACGGCGCGTCCGCCGGTGGCCGCAACCCAGACCAAGGTGGCCACGGCGGCGACGGTGTAGACCAATCCGGCCCATGCCAGGTACCACGGCCGGCTGATTTGCCAGATGGTCGGTTG
>JAQTVU010000530.1 GCA_028706695.1 Mycobacterium sp. | reverse complement strand
TGGAGATCGTCGTGGTGGCCGTCGTGGTCTTCGGGTCCCGGTATGGCCTCCAGCCCGGTGGTGTCGGGATCGACACGGTCAGGTCGGTCAAACCGTCCGGCGCCACCTGCTCTCCGGTGATGCCCTGGCTTTCCAGATACTGCGACAGCGGGACGGGCGGGTCCGTGATCGTGGTGCCGGCGCCGCTCGTCGAACTGGTCGTCAAGATCGACTGGTAGTCCGGGGACTCGGGTCTACAGCCGCTCAGCGACACCGTCAGCGTGGCGGCGGCGGCGACCGCGCCGACGCACGCGGGTCTCACAGAATCTCGTGCACCGCGTCGATCGGCCGGGCCAGCCGCGTGCCCTTGGCTGTGACGACAAACGGTCGTTCGATGAGGATGGGATGCTCGGCCATGGCGTCCAGCAACCGGTCATCGCTGGCGTCGGCGAGACCGAGTGCGCTGTAGAGCGACTCGCGTTGGCGCACCGCGGTCCGCACCGCGATACCCGCTTCGCGGATCATGTCCGCCCATTCGCTGCGGGAAGGCGGGTTCTTCAGGTACTCGACGATTGTCAATTCGAAACCGTTGTCGCGTAACAGCTCCAACGTCTTGCGGGAGGTGCTGCACCTGGGGTTGTGGTAGATGACGGCTTTGTCGGACTTGGAAGTCATCTTGGAAGTCATCTAGGCATCCCCGTCGAAAAGCCCTGTGACTGAACCGTTTTCGAAGACCGCGCGGATGGTGCTGGCCAGCAGCGGCGCGATGGACAAGACGGTGAGTTGGGGGAAGCGCTTTTTCTCGTCGATCGGCAGCGTGTTGGTGACGATCACCTCGCGGGCGCCGCAGGAGGCCAGCCGCTCGGCGGCCGGGTGCGACAGCACGCCGTGGGTCGCCGCGACGATCACGTCGGCAGCGTCGGCGTCGTGCAGCAGCTTCACCGCACCGGCAACGGTCCCGCCGGTGTCGATCATGTCGTCGATCAGCACGCAGGTGCGCCCGGCGACCTCACCGACCACACGGTTGGACACCACCTGGTTGGGCACCCGCGGGTCGCGGGTTTTGTGGATGAAGGCCAGCGGAGTCCCGCCCAGTGCGTCGGCCCATTTCTCGGCGATACGCACCCGGCCGGAATCGGGGGAAACCACGACCATGTTGCCGTCGGGATAGTTGTCCTTGATGTAACCGGTCAGCAGGTGCTGCCCGCGCATGTGGTCGACGGGACCGTCGAAGAAGCCCTGGATCTGATCGGTGTGCAGGTCGACGCTGACGATCCGGTCGGCGCCAGCGGTCTTGAGCAGGTCGGCGACCAGGCGCGCCGAGATCGGTTCCCGGCCGCGGTGCTTCTTGTCCTGCCGGGCGTACGGGTAGAACGGCACCACGGCGGTGATCCGCTTGGCGCTGCCCCGCTTGAGCGCGTCAATCATGATCAGCTGCTCCATCAGCCAGGTGTTGACCGGCGTCGGGCATGACTGCAGGACGAACGCGTCGCAGCCGCGCACCGATTCGTTGAAACGCACGAAGATTTCGCCGTTGGCGAACTCCCGCGCGTCTTGGGCGGTGACGTGAACGTCGAGTTCCTTGGCCACCTGTTCGGCCAGTTCGGGGTGCGCGCGGCCGGCAAAGAGCATCAGGTTTTTTCGATTGTCAGTCCAGTCGTGGCTCACGGTCCTGCCCCCGCCGTATCGGAGTCGAGATAGGGAATGGGTCGAGATGGGGAGTTGAGGTATGGAATGGAAAGCCCATCGTACGTAGGGGAGGGTACCGACATGCGCACGGGTTGCCAGAAAACGAACTCGCCGTGTCTATTCGGGCTTGGCGGTCTGTTCGATTCGTTTGGCAGCCTGTTCGGCGGCGCGCGCGGCCGCGCTGCCCGGCCGCTTGCGTTGCACCCAACCCTCGATGTTGCGTTGAGGTCCGGCAGAGACCGCCAGCGCCCCGGGCGGGACGTCGTCGCGCACCACCGTGCCAGCGCCGGTGTAGGCCCCATCCCCGATGGTCACCGGGGCCACGAACATGGTGTCCGACCCGGTGCGCACGTGCGAGCCGACGGTGGTGCGGCTCTTGGACATGCCGTCATAGTTGACGAACACGCTGGACGCGCCGATGTTGCTGTGTTCGCCGATGTCGGCGTCCCCGACGTAGGTCAGGTGCGGCACCTTGGTGCCGGTGCCGATGGTGCAGTTCTTGGTCTCGACGAATGCGCCCAGCTTGCCTTCGGCTCCCAGCGCGGTGCCGGGCCGCAGGTAGGTGTAGGGACCCACCGACGCGCCGTCACCGATCGACGACGACGCGCCGTGGGTGCGCACTACCGACGCGCCGTCTCCGACCGCGACGTCGCTGAGGGTGGTGTCGGGGCCGATCACACAGTGGGCGCCGACCCGGGTGCGGCCGAGCAGCTGGGTGCCGGGGTGGATGACGGTGTCGCGACCGATGGTCACATCGACATCGATCCACGTGGTGGCGGGGTCGACGACGGTGACACCGGCCAATTGGTGGGCGGCGACGATCCGGCGGTTGAGCTCGGCGCCCAGCGCGGCGAGTTGCACGCGGTCGTTGACGCCGGCCACCAGCGCGCTGTCGTCGACGTGCCGGGCGTACACGGCCTTGCCGTCCCTGCGCAGGATGGCGATGACGTCGGTGAGGTAGAGCTCCTGTTGGGCGTTGTCGGAGCTCAGCCGGGTCAGCGCCGACCTCAGCGCCGCGACGTCGAAAGCGTAGACGCCGGCGTTGACCTCGCGAATCTCGCGCTGCAAGGGCGTGGCGTCGGCGTGCTCCACGATCGCCGTGACCTCGTCGTCCTGAGTGCGCAGGATCCGCCCGTAACCGCAGGGATCGCTCAGCGTGGTGGTCAGCACCGTGACCGCGGCCGAGACCGCGCAGTGGCTGGCGACCAGGTCGGCAACGGTGTCCGCGTCC
>JAQTVU010000529.1 GCA_028706695.1 Mycobacterium sp. | reverse complement strand
AGCACGGCGGTGCCGCGAAGATCCAGCTCAATGTCACCAGTTCCGGCGAGGGCGTTGAGATCACCGTCGACGACAACGGCACCGGGGTCCCGGAAGCCGAACGCGCCGCGGTCTTCGCGCGCTTCTCCCGCGGGTCGACGGCATCGCGCTCGGGATCCGGCCTGGGGCTGGCGCTGGTAGCCCAGCAAGCCGAATTGCATCGCGGTACAGCATCATTGCACGCCAGCCCGCTGGGCGGCACGCGGCTGTTGCTACGGCTGGCCGGTGACGGCCGTGGGCCGGCGTGAAGCCGGCGCTGCTCACCGGTGGGCGCTCGCGCACGGCCGTGTCGTTCGCACCGGCGTCCAGCACTTCGGCCCAGGTCAACGGCCGCTGGGCGGACGACTTCGCCGACCCGCTGCGCGAGAACCCGAGCGCCACGAGACCCGGGTGTCACGAAGAGTCCGCTTCCGCGGTGAGGGCCGCCTACAGCGACGTGGTTTGCTGCGCCAGGTTCAGCAGCAGGTAGGCGATGCACAACAGGAGGTTCAGCACCACGAGGACCAGGCCGGCGAACAGCAGCGAGCGGGTGCCGCGACGCTTCAGCCGCTTCCACTTGGCGGCGCGCGCCTGCCGGTTGAACTCGATCGCGATCAGCGCGAAGTGGACATCGGTGATTTCCTGCTCGGCGACAGGGACACCCGCCACCATCGCCCTCAGGCGCCCGGGCGCGGTCTGGATGCCCACACCGGCGAAGCGCTGGCACAGGCGCCTCGCCCGCACGCGCCCGAGCGCCTCATATCGCATCTGCAGCTGACGCGATAGTCGCTCTCGTTCGTCACCCCAGGAGTTGGGCGGGGTCGCCACACAATAATTCTAGTTCGCTTTCCACGGTGTTTTCGACGGCGTTCCGGGTGGTCTTCGCCGATTGCGCTCGACGAGCGCCTGATCGTAGGGCAGCGGGTTAGCCTTGCCCGCACCTTGCCCGCACCTTGCCCGCGCCAAAGATCCTCAGCGACGGCGGGATGACCGTCTCGATCACCGAGCGGGCCAAGCTGGCCGCCGCCGGCGACGAATTTTCGACTGGTTCGAGAACCGGTTAGGCAGAATGGTGCCGGTCCCCGTTCGGCTCCAAGGCGACCGGCGCCGGCAAGACAGGCGACCGGCCATACCCTGCAAGCGTATATGTGAAGTTGGGGAGTTTATACCCTAGCGGGTATGAACGGAAGGAGTGTCATGACCACGAGCGAATACCAGGTGAACGGGATGAGCTGCGAGCACTGCGAAGCCGCCGTTCGCAGCGAGGTGGCCCAGATCCCGGGCGTCGAAGGCGTGGATGTGAGCGCGCGCACCGGCAGGCTCGTCGTGACGAGCTCGGGGCCCGTCGACGCCAGCGCCGTCCTGGACGCGATCGACGCGGCTGGCTACCAAGCGACGCTGGTCGCGTGAAAGCGGGACGGTGAGCGAGCGACCATGCCCGAGATGGCCGATTCGTCGACCGCGATGACCAGCATCGAGCTCGACATCGCCGGAATGACCTGCGCCTCGTGCGCGATGCGCATCGAGAAGAAGCTGAACAAGCTGGACGGGGTCAGCGCGGCCGTCAACTATGCGACCGAAAAGGCCGCCGTCACCGCCCCCATCGGATACGACCCGCAGGCGCTGATCGCAGCGGTCGAGAAGGCCGGCTACGCCGCCACCCTGCCGGTACCGGAAAAGCCCGCCGCCGAGACGGGGCAACCGACAGCGCCGGGGGAGGATCCCGAGTTGGCTTCGCTGCGCATCCGGCTGGTCGCGGCGCTGGCGCTCGCGGGCCCGGTCATCGCCATGGCGATGGTCCCTGCGCTGCAGTTCCACTACTGGCAGTGGATATCGCTGGCCTTGGCGACACCGGTCGTCATCTGGGCGGGCCAGCCCTTCCACGCCGCCGCATGGACGAATCTCCGGCACGGCTCCGCAACCATGGACACCCTCGTCTCGGTCGGGACGCTGTCGGCATTCGTGTGGTCGCTGTATGCCCTGTTCCTCGGAACGGCGGGGCGACCGGGCATGCGCCACGGATTCGAGCTGACCGCCGGGCCCGGCGACGGCGCGGCCAACATCTATTTCGAAGTGGCCGCGGGCGTAATCCTGTTCGTCCTGGCCGGTCGCTACTTCGAGAAGCGCTCCAAGCGCCGCGCGGGCGCGGCGCTGCGTGCCCTGCTGGAACTCGGCGCCAAAGACGTCGCCGTGCTGCGTGACGGCACCGAAATCCGAGTCCCCGTCGAGCGACTGGCGGTCGGCGACGAGTTCGTGGT
Source organism: Mycobacterium sp. (assembly GCA_028706695.1). Lineage (GTDB taxonomy): Bacteria > Actinomycetota > Actinomycetes > Mycobacteriales > Mycobacteriaceae > Mycobacterium. The sequence goes on along the minus strand of JAQTVU010000529.1, from coordinate 626 downwards.
CCGCCCCGGCGAAAGGATCGCCACCGATGGGACGGTCGTCTCGGGCTCGTCGGCCGTGGACGCCTCGATGCTCACCGGGGAGTCCGTCCCCGTCGAAGTCGGTGCGGGCGACGCCGTCACCGGTGCCACTGTGAACGCCGGCGGGCGCCTCGTCGTGCGCGCCACCCGCGTCGGCGACGAGACCCAGCTGGCGCAGATGGCCAAGCTCGTCGCGACCGCGCAATCGGGCAAGGCCGACGTGCAGCGGTTCGCCGACCGCATATCCGGCGTGTTCGTCCCCGTCGTCATCGCCATCGCGCTGGCCACCCTCGGCGGGTGGCTCGGCGCCGGCTTCCCAATCACCCCGGCGCTGACGGCGGCCGTGGCGGTGCTCATCATCGGCTGCCCCTGCGCCCTTGGCCTGGCGACGCCGACCGCGCTACTGGTCGGCACCGGCCGCGCGGCTCGGCTCGGCGTGCTCATCAAGGGCCCCGAAGCGCTGGAGTCCACCCGCAAAATCGACACGATCGTGCTGGACAAAACGGGCACCGTCACCACCGGGAAAATGACCCTGATCGACGTGGTCACGGCGCCGGGCACCGACAGGCCAACGCTGCTCCGCCGCGCGGGCGCGCTTGAAGACGCCT
>JAQTVU010000528.1 GCA_028706695.1 Mycobacterium sp. | reverse complement strand
GCTCGAACAAGCCCGAAAACGCCGCCTTGCCTGGCACCGCCAGCAAAGGCACACTGAAACCATCCAGGGCCCCGACGATGTTGACTGATCAAACGCGAATCTCTATCTCAAAGTCAGAAACACCTCAGGCCGGCACGTCAATAATTGGTTCGCCAACCTCATGGGCTGGGCGATCGTCGTGATCATGGGCGTATGCGCGCTGGCCCTGATCGGATCCCTCATCGCCGGCGCGTAAGGACATAGAACCAAGCGAGTCGACGCCAGCTTGTCGGCCGCGGCTGCCCGGCGCCGGAATCTCCAGGACCTCGTAGTGTATTTCGTCGCCGATGGCGCAGGATCGTCCGTTGCGCCAGCGTGTTTGGGGGCTCTTTCATGCCGCGAGCTACGGCCCCGGACTACCGAGAGAAGTGCAAAAGGGGTCGATCAGGCAGCGGCAGCCGTCCATTCCGAATCGAGGTGGGCACCTTCCCGATATTCCTGGCCACCTATGTGTCACGGGCGACTATCTCGCTCTAGTTGGCCTCGACTGTGGACGAGTCGGGGAGGACAATCGTGGACAGAACACGGGGGTAGCCGCGGAATTCCTGCGCCAGGGGGCTGTGGTTGGGCGAGGACCGCAGTGAAAAGCGAGCAGCGCGAAGCGATTCTTTAGGAGGTGGTCGGCGTGGTTGAGCGTGAACAGCAGGTGATGCGTTTTCGTCGCGTCGGCCGACACCCTGGTGGACGACTACGACGTCGCCGATCTGCTGCACACCTTGGTGGCGCAGTGTCGAGTTGCTCGACGTCGCCGCGGCTGGCCCGACGCTGGCCGATGAGCGGGGCGGCCGGCAGGTACTGACGTCTTCGGAAAGGGAAGTCCACATTTCTGCCTGGGCAATCACCCCGCCCGCCTGGAAATCCGGCTGATGTTCGAGACGCTGCTGCCCCGAATCAAGCACGTCGGACTGGCGGGAGTCGTCGCAGGGTGCGCAACGACTTCGTGAACGGGATCCAGCGGTTCCCGATCCGCGTCACCACTCACTGACGGGAGTAGCCGTGCGTGCGCTGTGTGTCTTGCACGACGCTGTGTCGTCCCCCGGCCTGATCGGCGACGCGCTGTCCGATCGGGGCTGGAAGGTGGATGAATTCCTGGTGGTGCCTGCGGATCGACATGACTCACCGAACATCGAGGTGTCCTTTCCGGACAGTTCGGACTACGACCTACTGGTGGTGCTCGGCGCGCCGTGGGCCGCCTATGACGACGTGGGCATCGGCCGATGGCTGACGCCCGAGCTACGGTGGTTGTCCGGGGCGGTCGCGGCCGGCGGCGCCGTGCTCGGCATCTGTTTCGGCGCCCAGGTACTGGCGCGGGCCCTGGGCGGTTCGGTCGCCCGGTCGGCTGACCCGGAAGTCGGTTGGGTGCGTATCGATTCCGACGTGCCGGCGCTGATCCCGGCCGGTCCTTGGTTCCAATGGCACTACGACAGTTTTACCCCGCCACCGGGCTCGATCGAACTGGCCAGGAACGCCGCTGCTGCGCAGGCATACCGGGTCGGCCGCAGCCTGGGCGTGCAGTTTCATCCGGAGGTAACCACGGCCGGAATCAAGCGCTGGTTGGACAACGGGGAAGAGACGCGGGCCCACCCCCACGTCGTAGATCCAGCCGAACTGCTCGCAGAGGCTGATCGGCAGGCCATCGCGGCACGCGGCCGCGCGGACGCGCTCGTCGCGGGCTACTTGGACCGGGTATTTCGTTTGTAACGATGGGAAGTCTGGCGGCTATTGTTCAGGTCGAAGTAGCGATAGCTGGGCGCGCCGTGGCGCCATCACGGCCGCGCTGGCCGAACTCGAACTTGGCCGCGAGCGTGGTGTCGTGTCCCGGCAATCCCGCCGCGCCCGGCATCTGCCGGCCACCAAACCCCCCAACTCAACGCTGAGCGCCAAGAGCAGTGACGTCGTCTTGCCGCGACTCGTGAACTTGCGCGCGGAGTTGACCCTAAGCGGGGCCACGAGTTGTGGTTGGCGACAAGGAGCAGAACTGTCTGAGGGAAACCGTTTCCGTTAGGTTTGGGGTATGGCGGCTGGTTCCGATGGTGGGGATGTGCGGCGGCGGGCCGGCTGGTTGCCGCTGGATCAGAATGATTTGGAGTCCTGGCTTGAGGGCCACCGGGAGCGGGTGGAAGCAAAGGGTGAGCAGGTAGCGCTCCATCCGGTGCTTACTGAGTTCCACGAGTTGATCGACACTGACCCGGTGGTGCGGTTGTACGTCAACGAGATGATCGCCCAAGTGCCGCGAACCAAGCGGTACCGCAAACGGCACGTGGAGAGTGTGTCGCAGCTGGTCCGCCTGATCAATGAGGTGTTGACGATGGCCCCCGAGTTCGGTGAGAACGTGGTAACTATCCCGCTGGGTGCGATCTTGGACTGGGCGACGGGAACCCCGGCGGGGTTGGCCGCTTTCCGGGACCCGCGGATCAACGCGATGCTGAAGAAGATCCTGACCGCGTGGTGTGAGTTCCTCAGCGGCCCCGATTCGCTGTACGTGCTCAACGACTCGCCCACGGGCTGGAAGTGCGCTGCGGCCCAACGGGCGGTGGGGATCGAGCAGTATGAGCATGACCCGCACGACGAGCACTGGGGCTTTGCCTCCTGGAACGACTTTTTCACCCGCCGCTTCACCGACGGTGCACGACCGGTCGCCTCACCAGAGGACAACACGGTGATCGTCAGCGCCTGCGAGTCCACGCCGCACCGGATCAGCACCGACGTTCAGCGCCAGGACCGGTTCTGGATCAAGAGCCGACCGTATTCGCTGCAGGACATGCTGGCCAATGACGAGATGGTGGAACACTTCGTCGGTGGGACCGTCTATCAGGGCTTTCTGAGCGCCACTAATTACCACCGGTGGCACAGTCCGGTCGCCGGGA
>JAQTVU010000527.1 GCA_028706695.1 Mycobacterium sp. | reverse complement strand
CCGTCGTGTCAGGCGCATTTCGCCAGGCCCGGGCGGTGTCGGACATCGAGTAGGTGCGTGGGTCGCCGGCGTCCCATGACGCCACCGGCACGTTGACGATGGCGCTGAGGTGATGAGGGAACAGTTCGCGCGCGTCGTCGATGCAGGCCGGGTCCGTGGTGTCGCAGACAATCGCGTCCACATCCAGCTCCTTGGCGGCGAGCTCGAGATCGCTCCGGCGCGCGCCCACGAGGGTCACCTTGTGACCGGCATCGCGAAAGCCCTCGGCTACGGTGCGTCCCAACTCCGTGTCCCCACCGGTGACCAGCACGTCCACTGCCATGACCTCCTCGCGCTCGACGCTGAACAACGCTGTACAACGCTGAACAACGCTGAACAGGTTGAAAGCCGCAGGACCGACGCCCGAGACCTCAGCGTGTGATGGAGTCGATGTTACTGGACAGTAGCTACTCGGCGAAACGGCCCCGCCGCGACGCGCAGATCAATTGCGCAACTTTACCCCCAGTCACGGGCCGCAGCCGTCCCGGCGTCCGGACAGGTAGCCCATACTCTCACCGGGCGCGGTCGGCCGGATCACGGTGTGCCGTGCCGCTTTACAAAGCTGATACCCCTAGGGGTACGGTGAAAGTTATCGAGCCGCATCACCGTTGTGGCCGGGTCCGACAGAGGAGCATCAATGGCACGAGTCGTCATCTTGGGCGCCGGTATCGCGGGACACACCGCCGCGCTGCACCTGCGCCGATGGCTACCCCGCAAGCACGAGGTCGTCGTGATTTCCCCCAACGCCGACTGGAACTGGATCCCGTCGAATATCTGGGTCGGCGTGGGGCGCATGGAACCGGACAAGGTTCTGATTCCGCTCAAACCGATCTACGACCGCAAGGGCATCATCTTCCATCAGGCGCGCGCGACCGCAATCCGTCCGGAGGGGACGGGCGGCGAGGCGGCGCCAACGGTGGACTTCACCTATACCGACGCGAAGCGCAAAGGCCAGACCGGCTCCGTGGTGTATCACTACCTGATCAACGCCACCGGCCCGCAGCTGAACTTCGCGGCCACGCCCGGCCTCGGCCCGGAGGGACACTCGTACTCGGTGTGCACCGCCGCCCACGCGGTGGAGGCGGCCGCGGCGCTGCGCGAAGTCATGGCCAGGATGCGCGCCGGTGAGAAACAGCGCCTGGTGGTCGGCGTGGGACACGGCACCTGCACCTGCGAGGGAGCGGCGTTCGAATACGCCTTCAACGTCGAACACACGCTGCGCGCGGCCGGCCTGCGTGACATGGCCGAGATCGTCTACCTCACCAACGAGTATGAGCTGGGCGATTTCGGTGTCGACGGCATGCAGTTCGAGGAAAAGGGCTTCCTGCAGTCCAGCCGGATGTGGACCGAGTCGCTGTTCCGCGAGCGCGGCGTCAAGGCCATCACCCAGGCCGCCGTGCGCGAGGTGATGGAAGGCAAGCTGCGCTACGAGCAGCTCGACGGCAGGGAACACGACCTGGACTTCGACTTCGCGATGCTGCTGCCGCCGTTCAAAGGTGTCCCCCTCGCCGCCTATGACAATGCCGGCAACGACATCAGCTCCAAGCTGTTCGCGCCGTCGGGGTTCCTCAAGGTCGACGCTGACTACTCGGGCAAGCCGTACGACGAGTGGTCCGCCGAGGACTGGCCGCACACCTACGAATCCCCGGCCTACCGGAACATCTTCGCGCCGGGCATCGCCTTCGCGCCGCCGCACCCGATCTCCAAGCCGCGCAAGAGCGTCAACGGCACGGTCATCACTCCGAGCCCGCCGCGCACCGGCATGCCGTCGGGGGTCATGGCCAAGACGGTGGCCGAAACCATCCGCGACCGGATCAAGCATCCCGAAGCGGCCGCCCACCGCGCCTCGATGGCGACCATGGGCGCCGCGTGCGTCGCCTCGGCCGGCGCCGGGCTGAGCACGGGTTCGGCCGCCGCGATGACGATGTACCCGGTGGTTCCCGACCCGAAGAAGTACCCGCAGACCGGCCGCGACATCGCCGGCACCTCCGGCGAGCTGGGCCTGGCCGGACACTGGATTAAACTGTTGTTGCACCATATGTTCATCTACAAGGCCAAGGCCCGGCCGTTCTGGTGGTTGATCCCCGAGTGAAAGGCGCTCCCATGGATCCCGTGGACACAGACAGCATCGGCTCAGAGGTGAACGTGCAAACCGCCGAAAGCATCAGCGGTGCGCCGCTGCCGACCCGCACGACGCTGCGGATGCGACAGAACCTCCTGGTGCAGTTCTGGCGTTTCACCAGCATCAATCTCAAGATGATGCGGATCATCTTCAGCGGCCACCACTGACGCGGCGCCACCTGACGAGCAGTGCGCGGCTTCTGCCGGCGAGATGTCCGCGCAGCACCATGCCTGGGACGTTCACCGCTCGGCCGCCGCGGAGCTGCGTCGGACAACCCGGAAAATGCGGGGTGCTCGGCGGCGATTAGGCGTTGGAGTTGTGGCCGTTTCCGGCGCGGCGGCAGCCCTGACGGCTGGGAAATCGCAGCACATCGTCAGCGAGGCATCTTGCGTCACAGCCGTAACACGGTAGGTTCGTCGCCATGGATCAGGTGGACCCGAACTCAACACGTCGCCGGGCGCTGTGGGCGATGCTGGCGACCGGCGCCAGCGTGGTGACCATCGCGATGCCGGCGACCGCGGGCGCCGATCCGGAGCCCGCGCCCCCACCGCCGGCGACCACGGCGGCCGCGCCCCCGGGGATGCCCCCGGTCGCACGGGCCCCGGACGCCCAACCGGGGCCCGTCGACCCCGGCGCCCCGCCGCCGGACCCAAACGCGCCTGTTCCGCCGCCCGTCGTCGACCCCAACGCCGGGCGGATCACCAACGCCGTCGGTGGATTCAGCTACGTCCTCCCCACCGGGTGGG
>JAQTVU010000526.1 GCA_028706695.1 Mycobacterium sp. | reverse complement strand
TTCACGTCGAGGAAGGGCACACCAAGCACTGTCAGCAGCGCTATTACCGGCAGGCCGAGTAGGACTGCGTGGCGCATGACGAACTTCGTCCAGCGATACCAGATGTTTCGTTGCACCGGCTGCCGGGCCGGGTCAGGGCCACCCAACAGGCGGCGGGCCGCCCGGCGGATGTCGAGAGCGTCGATCCGGTCGCCCAGCAGCACGATCATTGCCGGTGTCAGCAGCAAAGCGCTGATCACGGTGACAGCCACGGTAGCGACACCTGCGAAGGCGAACGACCTGAGGAAGTACATCGGAAAGAGCGCCAGCGCAGCGATCGAGAAGCCCACCGTCATCCCGGAGAACAGCACGGTGCGGCCGGCGGTCGCCATCGTGGTGATCAGCGCGTCGTCGGGAGCGGCGCCGGCGGCCCGCTGGTCGCGGAATCTGCTCACGAGCAGCAGGGTGTAGTCGACGGCCAACGCCAGTCCCATCGCGGCGGTCAAATTCAGCGCGAACGTCGACACCGGCGTCGCGAATGCGATCAGCCGCAGCAGGGCCAGCGCACCGATGACCGCCGTGACGCCAACGGCGATCGGCAACGCGGCGGCCAGCAGGCCACCGAACACCCAGACCAAGACCAGAAAACTCAACGGAACCGCGACAGACTCGATCACCAGCAGGTCGTGCTCCGACTGACGGTTGATTTCCACGTAGGCCATCGCGCCGCCGGCCTTGACGCTGACACCGTCGCGATCGCCGACCAGTTGTTCGGCTAAGTCCCTGGCGTGCCTTTGGCCGCCGCTGCCCCCGCCTGTGACACCGGCGATAACGAGGCCGGACTTGCCGTCTCGGCTCAGCAGTCCGGCCGCAGCGGGCGGAGGCACCGTCCAGGCCGAGGTCACATCACCGACGAAAGCCGAATGCTTCAAACGCTCGACGATGTCGGAGCCGACGGCGCGGGCGGCCCGACTTTGCGCACCATCGCGCGAGGTCACCACGAAAAGCAGCTGCACGTCGCCACGATCGAACTTGGCGGACAACAGGTCGGCGGCGTGCGCTGACTCTGACGTCGGATCCTGAAAACCGCCCGCAGAGAGGCTGCCGATCACCGGAAGGCCCAGCACCGCGGCAACGGCAATCACGAGGACTGCGATCCCGATGGCGAGTCGTGGCGCATGAATGGCCAGTCGAGCGATGCGTCCCAGCAATCGGGATCCCTTTCGTCACGGCATCGGTGCAAGTTCCGTCGCGCGACAGTGCTTCGAAAACGCCGGCCGCACCGAGCACCGAGCGGTCAAAACCCTGGTTACCCCAAATCATCGCATTAAGGGGCTGCCTCGATTTTTGCGCGATTCCGCGGGGTGGGTGGGTGGCGGTGCCGGCTGACCGGCGCAGCCGGCTAGGGCAGTTGGTGACCACACGGGGACCCGGCGGGGTCGGCGAGCTTCTGCACGTTGCCGCCCTGGGTCCTGTTTGCCCGAGTACACCGATGACGGCAGACGTCAGTGCGCTCTGACCCGGTCAATCTCGACGTCCAGAGGCCCCGGATGCGACCGCGCGAGCAGCGATCTGGGCCAGATACCTGGGTCCGACAGCCGGTGCGGTCGATATCGACGAGCTCGTCAGGGCCAGCGAGATGTTTACTCCGGCCGATGTCGAGTTCGCCGCGCGCAAGGGTGCCCAATCTGGGTTCGAGCGAGAGATTGAATTCCGCCATGGTGAGCCGTCGCGCACCGAGGATTACCTCGCGGCAATAGCCGAGATACGGCCGTCGCTGACGCAGGGTGCGCTCGCCGAGTTCTCCGAAGACATCCAGCAGCGGACCCGGCTCTGACGGTGTCGGCCATGACATGCGTTGGCGATGCACCCGACAGGACTTCGGACCGGGGCCGCCGCCTCGGTGCTTGCTGACTGGTGGAGAACCGGCGATGACCTGATCCACGCTGGACCGGGTCGGGTGGTCGCGCCCAAACTCGGGAGTGCCGGACGGCGGCGCGGGCCGCGCGCAGCAGGGCGGCGTGCTCGTGGACGTTCGCTGCGGCGTCCGGATCACGGCGGTGCCCCGCCGGGCGGCGGCGGGCTGACGGGCGGTGCGAACCTCCAGTCGACCGGATTTTTTGTCGAATAGACCACGGGCATCAGTTCACCCATGGTGGGCCATTTCTCGACGTCGACCGCCATGCGCTGATACACCGCAAACTCGTTCACCGTGGGTCCGGTTATCACACCGGAGATGGTGACGAACTGTTCGCCGTGGGCGTCCGGCCGGGGGCTGACCCCGGTCACCAACAGCGTGCCGTTCACGAACTCGCCGCGCGGGCCGCGCGGGATGAACCGCTGGGCCAGAAACACCCCCAACGCCGCCATCAGGATGAGCAGCACGCCGAATTCCCACACCCCGCCATGGTAGGACTGCTGTCATGAATCGCGACGATCTGACGCTGGCGCTGCGGATGGCCGATCGCGCGGATACCGTGACACACGCCCGCTTCGGCGCGCTGGACCTGCACATCGACACCAAACCGGACCTGACCCCGGTCACCGACGCCGACCGCGCCGCGGAGACCGACCTCCGCGACATGCTGGCGCATGAGCGGCCCGGCGACAGCGTGCTCGGTGAGGAGTTCGGCGGAACACCGACTTTCCGCGGTCGGCAGTGGGTCATCGACCCGATTGACGGCACCAAGAACTTCGTGCGGGGCGTGCCGGTCTGGGCCAGTCTGATCGCGCTGCTGGAAAACGGTGTCCCCGCGGTCGGTGTGGTGAGCGCACCGGCGCTGCGGCGCCGGTGGTGGGCGGCGCACGGTGCCGGCGCATTCGTCGCTGTCGGCGGCGACGCGCCGCGCGCGCTGTCGGTTTCGGCTGTGGCGCAGCTTGATTCGGCCAGCCTCTCGTTCTCCAGTCTCTCCGGATGGGCGCAGCGCGGTTTA
>JAQTVU010000525.1 GCA_028706695.1 Mycobacterium sp. | reverse complement strand
CGTCGTCGGGCAGCTGCGGGGACAGCTCGGAGAACAACCGCATCGGGTTGATCGGATCGGCGGTGCCCTTGGCTTCCATGTCCATTGTTTCCCACCAGCGCTGCACGTTGGCTTCGATGGTTTCGCGCCACTTGCGGTCTTCCTTGCGGCGCAGGTGCGGAATCAGCGCCTTGAGCGCGGACTTCGCGTCGGAGACCAGGTTCACCTCGTTGGGGTAGCGCAGCCCGATCATCCGGCCGTCGACGTCGATCTGCACCGAGCGTGCCTGCCCGAACTCCGGCATGAACTGCGTGTAGGGGAAGCTGGACCCGACGATCAGCAGCGTGTCGCAGTCGCGCATCAGCTCGTAGCTGGGCCGGGTGCCCAGCAGCCCGATCGCCCCGGTCACCCAGGGTAGCTCGTCGGAGAGCACGTCCTTGCCCAGCAGGGGCTTGGCGGCCCCGGCGCCGAGCAGGTCGGCGACCTGGGCGACCTCCTGATGCGCCCCGCGGGCGCCGCTGCCCACCAGCATCGCCACCTTCTTGCCCGCGTTGAGCACCTCGGCGGCGCGGGCGATGGCGGCGTCGTTCGGGTCGATCGACGGCCACTCGATGCCCAGGCTTGAGGGCACCATCTTGAACTCGTGGGTGGGCGGCGAATACGGCAGCTGCTGCACGTCCGCGGGGATGATGAGCGCCGTCGGGGCGCGCTGGGTCATCGCCACCCGGACGGCCCGATCCAGGACGTTGGGCAATTGTTCCGGCACGGTGACCATCTGGACGTAGTCGCTGGCGACGTCCTTGAACAGCGTCATCAGGTCCACCTCTTGCTGGTAGGACCCGCCCATGGCGCTGCGGTCGGTTTGGCCGACGATCGCCACCACCGGGACGTGATCCAGTTTGGCGTCGTAAAGACCGTTGAGCAGATGGATGGCACCCGGACCGGAGGTGGCCATGCATACCCCGACCCGGCCGGTGAACTTGGCGTATCCGACGGCCTCGAAGGCGCTCATCTCCTCGTGGCGGGACTGGACGAACATCGGCTTGTTGTCCGCGCGGCCGAACGCGGCCAGGATTCCGTTGATGCCGTCACCGGGAAGCGCGAACACATGCTCGACGTCCCAGGCCCGCAACCGCTCCAGCAGATAGTCGGCGACATCTTGTTTTGACATTGGTTCCCTCCTAAATCGAATTGGTTCCCGCCCGGTCGTGTACGAAATTCACCGACGGTGGGCAAGGCTGCCGTACAAACCGAAAAGCGTTGCTTGGCAATGCAATGGACTCACCCGCGCTGGAGGCACCCGCCGCTCATCTGCGCCGCCGCAACCGTCGGGCGACCGCGGCCAGCCCCGCGACGAGGGCGCCGCCGATCAGGCCGTGATGCTGGGAGGCCCACAGCTGCAGGCTGCGATTCGAGGACTGGTCGTCGAAGATGCCGTGGCTCCCGAAGTCCTTGCCGTCGCGGCCGTCGGCCGGCTCCCAGAGGTTGGCCGGCCGGTCGGGCGGGCGGGCGGCGGCGGTCTGCTGCGCGTCGAAGCCGGTGCGCGCGAGGTAGCGGTCCAGCAGGCCGGGCGCCAGGGCGTTGGCGGCCAGCACGGCCGCGGTACTGCCGCCCACCCAGTACTCGCGGCGCCGGGGATGGTCCGCGGCGTGCAGCACGGCCCGCGCGGCCACCTCCGGCTGGTAGATCGGCGGAACCGGCCGCGCCTGCCTCGGCAGCCGCGACAACACCCAGGAGAACTGCGGGGTGTTGACCGCAGGTATCTGGACCATCGTGACGCGGACCTTGCTGTGCTCGTGCAGCAGTTCGCAGCGCAGCGACTCGTTGAAGCCCTGGATCGCGTGCTTGGCGCCGCAGTACGCGCTTTGCAGCGGGATGCCCCGGTAGGCCAGCGCCGAGCCCACCTGCACGATGGTGCCGGCGTTGCGGGGCCGCATCCGGCGCAGCGCCGCCCTGGTGGCGTAGACGAAGCCCAGGTAGTCGACCTCGGTGACGCGGCGGAACTCGTCCGGCTCGATCTCCCAGAACGGGGCGAAAACGGAGGTGAACGCCACGTTCACCCACACGTCGATGGGACCGAAGGCCCGCTCGACCTCCTCCGCGGCCGCCTCGCACTGCCGCGGGTCGGCGACGTCGGTGACGACCGCGCGCGCTTTGCCCCCGACGGCCTCGACCTCGCGCGCCGCGGCGTGCAGGCCCTTCTCGCCCCGGGCCAGCAGCCCCACCTGCGCGCCCCGCGCACCGAAGGCCCTGGCCGTCGCGCGCCCGATCCCCCCGCTGGCGCCGGTGACCACCGTCGTCCGACCACAAGAGGCTGCCCTCGCACGTCCCACGGATCCGGGGTACCCCCCGATCGCCGCGCTATTCGTCATTTTTGGACGGGCCGCGCGGCGGGCGCTGCCGGTGAACGCCACCGCCACCAACCGCTGGACGCGTCGCGCCGCACCCGCGCCGACGACATTGCCGGCGGCGGTGGCCACGGTGGCGGCGAGATCGGTCCGGCCGTCCTCGGGCAGCGCGGTGGAGACGTCGATGACGGTGCTCACAGCCTCCGGCGCCTCCGGCAGACCCCGGCCGGTTTGATCGACCCGGTGGGGGGAAGCCGATGGGTGCGGCCACGTTGATCGACGCGCAAAGGTCCGCTAACAGCTGCGGAGCGTGACCATCGTTGCAGCGCGGCATCACGACGACGGGTTGACCAGCGCGGTCGCAGTTCACCGCACAAGCACCAGAAAGCACCGGAAAGCACCGAAAGCACCGAAAGCGAGGTCGGAGTCATGGGCGATGACAAGAGCGGCGCCAGCGAAGCTGTCAAGGGAGCCGTCGAAGGCGTCAAGGGCAAGGCCAAAGAGATGGGTGGCGCCTTGACCGGGCAAAACGACATGGTCAGAGAGGGCGAAGCCCAACAGGACAAAGCCGACGCCCAGCGTGACGTGGCCAAGAAG
>JAQTVU010000524.1 GCA_028706695.1 Mycobacterium sp. | reverse complement strand
GCAGCTGCGCCGCGGCACGGTCACGAGGTCGGGCACCGCCGGCGCGCGGATGCGGACGGCAACGCACCCGGCCGCGGGTGAACGTCGGGTAGCCGACGCTGAAACGCCTTGCGCCGAGCCTGAATCGGTGGGCCGGCGCTGTGACAGGATCGGTGGGATGGCCGATATCGATTTCTCACTGCTGGATGTGCCGCGCTCCGAACCGGTCGATGACCCCGAGGCTTACCTGCGCGCCGCGATCGCCTGGCACTTCGGCCCGGACACCGGTTCCCCCTTCTGGTTGCGCACCGCCGCGTTCCTGGACTTCGACCCGCTGACCGACGTCACCGCCTTCGCCGATCTGCGGCTGTTTCCCAACCTGGTCAACGAACTGCGCAGCGTGCCCGTCGAAGAGCTCATCCCGCGCGGCTACGGAACACCGCCGCCGCTGCCGCAGGTCTTCGAGTCCGGCGGCACCACCGGCGCCCCGAAACGGACGGCGCAGCTGCCGGACTGGGTTGCACAGGTCGTCGAATGGCAAACCGAGGACTTCGCCACGGGCGGTTTCGTGCCGGGCCGCGGCTTCCTGTGCCTGATGCCCAGCGGCCCGCACGGCGTCGGCTACTTCTCCCGCCGGGTCGCCGAGCGACTGGGCTCGGTGTTCCATGCGATCGACATCGACCCGCGCTGGGTCAAAAAGCTGGCCGCCCGCAACGCGGCCACCGAAGTGGCGGCCTACGTCGACCACGTCGTCGAGCAGGCCGCGTTCGTGCTGCAGACCCAGGACGTGGCGAACCTGCACACCACGCCACCCCTGTTGGAAGCGATGGCTCGTGACGACCGCATGGTGGAGCTGGTGCGGGCGAAGATCCGTTACCTGCTGCTCAGCGGTGCGCACGTGGACGCCGACACGCTCGAGCTGTTACGCGCGATGTTCCCGGCCACGACGATCACGATGGCCTTCGGCAGCACCATGGTCCTCTCGCAGGCGGTCACCCGCACCGTCGAGGGCGACGCGTTCGTGTTCGATCCGCGCACGCCCTACGTCGTGTTCTGGGTCGTCGACCCCGACACCGGCGAGCAGGTCCCGTGCGGCCAGCCGGGCCAGGTGGTGATGAACCACATCAGCAAGGGCATGTTCATACCCAACAACCTGGAACGCGACCTGGCCATCCGGATGCCGGGACCGCCGGGGCAAGTCGGCGATTCGGTCAGCCAGGTGCGGCCGGTGTCCACCTTCGAGGGCGAGAACGTCATCGAAGGCGTGTACTGACCATGGCGGATGACGAGTCCGTGACCCCGGCCGGTTTGCTGTACATCGACGCGCTCGGACCCGACGGCGCGTACCGGACCCGCAATCGGGAGCTTATCGCCGACACGGCGGGCGTGGCGGTGGCCGAGCTGAGTATCGTCCCGCCGCTGTATGTTGCGCGTGCCATCGGCGTGCAGCGCAAGGCCCGGCCGTTGCCGGCCGACCGGCGCCGGGCAGCACTGGCGAAGGCGGCGGAAATCTTCGTGACCGCGGTGATCGTGGGATTGGACTTCGAGGCCTATGTCGGTGCCGCCAGCCGCATTTCGGGGCTGCCGATCGCGGTGACGCGTGCCGGGGCGCGCGGCGTGGCCGACGCGGTGGCCTCGGCCTTCGACGCGGTACGGCCGGCCCGGCCGGTGGGCGCGGTGCTGGACTGGCGCGCGGAACGCGCCCGGGGCGGCGCCGCGGTGTGGACCCGGCGCGGGGAGGTGTTCGCGGTGCACGCGGCCGGCAACGGCACCGGTGTCCACGGGCTGTGGCCGCAGGCGCTGGCGCTGGGTTACCGGGTGGCGGTGCGCCCGTCGCGGCGCGAGCCGCTGACCGGGCACCGGCTGGTGCAGGCGTTGCGGCGGGCTGGGTTTCGCGCCGCGGACGCCGTGTTCTTGCCCACCGACCACGGCGGGGCCGACGAGATTATCCGAGCGGCCGACCTTGCCATGGTGTACGGCGGCCAAGACGTGGTGGACAAATACGCCGGCGAGCCGACGGTGCTGGTCAACGGGCCGGGCCGCGCCAAGATCCTGGTCACCGCCGACCGCGACTGGAAACCCCATCTCGACGTCATCGTCGACTCGATCGCCAACCTGGGCGGCATGGCTTGCGTCAACACCACCGCGGTGCTGTACGAGGGCGACCCGCGGCCGCTGGGTCGCGCCATCGCCGAGCGGTTGGCGACGATCGAGCCGCTCCCGACCGACGACGAGCGGGCGATCCTGCCGACCCGGCCCCTCGACAAAGCTCAGGCGTTGGCCGACTATCTGGCGGTCAAGGCCGCGGGAACGACGTCGCTGCTGGGGGCCGACCAGGTGGTGGCCCCGGTCGGAGACGGCTACGCCGCGCTGCGCCCGGCCGTGCACCTGATGCCCGAAGCCGACGTCCGCACGCTCAACATCGAGCTGCCGTTCCCGTGTGTATGGGTGGCGCCGTGGTCGCGTGAGGCCGGCGTGGCGGTCCTTCGGCATTCGTTGGTGGTCACCGCCATCACCGGCGACGACGGGCTCATCGACGACCTGCTGGCCGAGCCGACGGTCGCCAACGTCTACCGCGGCGACCACCCGACGTGCTACGCGGCGCCTCAGATCCCACACGACGGCTTCCTGGCGGACGCCCTGATGCGCAATAAGGGCTTCATCGGGGACTAGCAGCGGCTTAGCCTGGTGACGAAGCGCCATTTCGCATGACCGTGCACTTCTGTCCGGAAGACGTGCGGGAACCGCGATGTGGACGGCTCGCTGCACACCTGCCGGGGCGCACGGTCAAGCCAGGCCGGAATCCTCGGCGTGCAGTCCCGGCGAATGCGGCAGCAACGGTGAACGTGGCATCGCAGGCTTTTCGGACGGCCACTGATCGACTGGCGAACCCGCCGCGCGTTCGTGGAGTCGATTCCTCGCCGACACTGCCCGCGAGAAGGTCAGCCTTC
>JAQTVU010000523.1 GCA_028706695.1 Mycobacterium sp. | reverse complement strand
CCTCTCGGATGCGCCGGCGCGCCCGGCTGGCCAGCTTGCGGGTGGTCTCCGGCGTTCGGCCGACGACGGGTGCGATCTGGTCGAACGGCACGGCGAAGACGTCGTGCAGCACGAAGGCCAGGCGCTGCTCCGGCGGCAGGGTATCCAGCACCACGAACAGCGCCAGCCCGACCGCGTCGGCCAGCATCGCCCGGTGTTCGGGGTCGAATTCGCCTTCGGCTTCCACGATCGGATCCGGCAGGACGACGGCCGGTTCCTCCCCGCCGCGGGCCCGGCGGTCGCGCAGCATGTTCAAGCAGATGCGGGCCACCACCGTGGTCAGCCAGGCGTCTAGGTTCACGATGCCGTCGCAGGCGGTGCCGCTCAACCGCAGCCATGCTTCCTGCACGGCGTCCTGGGCGTCGTCGATCGAGCCCAGCATGCGGTAGGCGATGGCACCCAGCCGCGGGCGCGCCGCCTCGAAACGCGCCGTCACGGACGCATCGACGGTCACCTCCCACCGTGAGTCTCGGTCAGGGCGCAGACCCGGTCGCCGGAAAGGCCCGACGAGCCGATGCCCAACGCCAGGTTGAAGCGGGCGCGCAGATTGCCCAACGTGATGACGTGGGTGAGCCCGACGAGCTGGGCCGTGTCGAAATGCGCCCGCAGCGCATCGAAAAGCTCGTCCCCGACCTCGACGGGCGTGCGGCTGATCGCGGTGGCGTACTCGAGGATCAGCTTGTCGACGTCGGAGAAGCAGGCGGCGTTCCGGTAGTCGGCCAGGGCCAGCAGTTCCTCGTCGGTGATGCCCCACCGGCGGGCGATCTGGGAGCCCAGGTCGATGCAGTACTCGCAGCCCACCGTCGTCGCCGACTTGAGCTCCGCGAGCGCGCGGTGGCGGGGGCTGAGGATGTCCAGCTTCGACTCGGCCTGCTCGAGCCGGCCGTAGGCGTTGAGCAGTCGGGGGATGTGCGCGTACATTCGCAGCGGCTCCAGCATTGCGGCCGTTTGCAGACCGGCCATCTGCGCCAGCTTGCGCCTGGTGAAAAAGAAGGCGATATTGGCGCCCAGGCCGGCGTCACGATCGGAGACCCCTTGCAAACGGGACATGGCGATCCTCCTGGCAAGTCGCGGTGTGAACCAACGTCACCAAGTCGACACCCGCCGCCGCGCGAATGTGACCGGTCTACCTCGGCGGTCCCGCCGCCACGTCCATGTTCAGCACCCGGGCGCGCAGCCCCGTGTGGGCGCGGGCCGTCCTCGGGATCGAAGACGCCTTACCCCCGACCGCGTGCGGGAAAAGGCGGCCCGGTCGCGGTGGTGACCAAGTCGTCGGGCCCTCCCGCACGCCGCCCTCGATGGCCGCTGAGGTCGTTAGCGCATCTTGAGACCGTAAAATGAACGCCGTCAGGCAGTTTTCAGGGAGGTGCCGATTCATGGGTAGCGCCGACGATCGTCGCTTCGAGGTGCTGCGCGCCATCATCGCCGACTTCGTCGCCACCAAGGAACCGATCGGCTCGAAGTCTTTAGTCGAGCGGCACAACCTGGGCGTGTCGCCGGCGACGATCCGCAACGACATGGCAGTGCTGGAGGCCGAGGGCTACATCGCCCAGCCGCACACCAGCTCCGGGCGGGTGCCCACCGAGAAGGGCTACCGTGAGTTCGTCGACCGGCTCGACGACGTCAAACCGCTGTCGTCGGCCGAGCGGCGCGCCATCCAGCGCTTCCTGGAGTCCGGCGTCGACCTCGACGACGTGCTGCGCCGGGCGGTGCGCCTGCTGGCCCAGCTGACCCGCCAGGTGGCCGTCGTGCAGTACCCGACATTGTCGACGTCGACGGTCCGGCACCTGGAAGTAATCGCGCTGACGCCGGCGCGGCTGTTGATGGTGGTCATCACCGATTCCGGCCGGGTGGATCAGCGCATCGTCGAACTCGGCGACGTCATCGACGACCGCGCGTTGTCCCAGCTGCGCGAAGTGCTCGGCCAGGCGCTGGTGGGCAAGAAGCTGTCGGCGGCCTCGGCCGCGATGGCCGATCTGGCCGCGCAGCTGCGCGGCCCCGACGGATTGAGCGACGCCGTCGGCCGCTCGGCTACGGTGTTGCTGGAATCGCTGGTTGAGCACACCGAAGAACGCCTGCTGATGGGCGGCACCGCCAACCTGACCCGCAACGATGCGGATTTCGGTGGTTCGCTACGCTCCATCCTCGAGGCGCTCGAGGAGCAGGTGGTGGTGCTGCGTCTGCTGGCTGCCCAGCAGGAAGCCGGCAAGGTGACCGTGCGCATCGGCCATGAGACGGCCGCCGAGCAGATGCTGGGCACCGCGATGGTGACGACCGCCTACGGCACCTCCGACACCGTGTACGGCGGAATGGGTGTGCTGGGGCCCACCCGCATGGATTATCCGGGAACTATCGCCAGCGTCGCCGCGGTTGCTCTTTATATCGGCGAAGTCCTGGGTGCTCGATGAACGCGCACCCGAAGAATGCGTAAGGCAGCAGAAAGGTCAGGCGTGGCACGCGATTATTACGGGCTGCTCGGCGTGAGCAGGAAGGCCAGTGACGCGGACATCAAGCGCGCGTATCGGAAGCTGGCGCGTGAACTGCATCCTGACGTCAACCCCGACGAGGCCGCGCAGGCGAAGTTCAAGGAGATCAGCGTCGCCTACGAGGTGCTGAGCGACCCGGAGAAACGCCGCATCGTCGACCTAGGCGGCGACCCCATGGAGAACGGTGCCGCGGCGGCGGGCGGCTTCGGGAATCTGGGTGACGTCTTCGAGGCCTTCTTCGGCGGCGGCTTCGGCGGCGGTTCGGCCGGCCGCGGCCCCATCGGCAGGGTGAGGCCGGGGTCGGACTCGCTGCTGCGGATGCGACTCGACCTCGAGGAGTGCGCAACCGGCGTGACCAAGCAGGTCACCGTCGACACCGCGGTGTTGTGCGACCGGTGTCAGGGCAAGGGCACGAACGGCG
>JAQTVU010000522.1 GCA_028706695.1 Mycobacterium sp. | reverse complement strand
CCATCCCGTCGACGGCCCCAAGGAGCTTCCTGCCACCCAGGTCAGCAAGGCAACCTTCTTCAAGGAAGACGAACCACCAACCAAACAAGAGCAGCTCGCTGTGCGAGGCGTGCTCACTGAAGCCAAGGTTCCCTACACCTCCGGGAAGGAGGCCGCTGCTATCAGCGGGCTCGTGCAGCACCTTCTCGACCTTGCAGCGAGGGCCGGCGGGAGTCCACCGCTGCCTGAACCACCGGACACATCGCACCTCGATGGCAT
This sequence comes from Mycobacterium sp., assembly GCA_028706695.1. Taxonomy (GTDB): domain Bacteria; phylum Actinomycetota; class Actinomycetes; order Mycobacteriales; family Mycobacteriaceae; genus Mycobacterium. The sequence goes on along the minus strand of JAQTVU010000522.1, from coordinate 2,688 downwards.
CGCCGCACTCGCCGGAAACCAACAGACACGCACCGTCGCCCAGTATGCCGAACAGCTCCGCCGAGACATCAGGGTCTGGTCGGCCGCCGGTGCACAACGCGCCGACCGGGAAGCAGCGTGGCGCACACTCGACCGACTGCTCGTTCACGCGTCCACACTCGACGTCGCAGCATCGATCAAGGCTCAACGCGACGCGATCGAGGCCGAGCGGCTCCTTCTGCACTCCCCGGATCCGGTGGCGCCACTGATCAAAGCCCTATGTGATGCCCTTCGCGCTCGGGTGCTCGAGGCGGCAAGTTCGGTAAAGGACGCTCGAGCCAAGGCTCTTACCGACATCGAAGGCTCGGCCGAGTGGCAACAACTCGACCCGGCCGATCGCACCCCGATCCTTCACGATGCGGGGCTCGCCGCTGTCGCCGTTCCGACTGTCGGTACAGACGATGAGCTGCTCAAAGCGCTAGATACAACCCCGTTAAACATGTGGTCCGAGCGGCGCCAGGCGATCCCCGCCAAAGTTGCTGCGGCTCGGGCTGCCGCGGCCAAGAAGCGCGAACCGAAATCCGTAACTGTCACCACACCGGCGGCCACTCTTCGCACAGAGGCCGACGTCGATACCTACCTGACTACGCTGCGAGAGCAACTCCTCCTACACATCGCCAATGGCGAAACAATCATCATCTGAGGACTCGAACGGTGCCGATACTCACTCCCAAACAACGCAAGATCCTCGAGGGCGCCTGCGTCAACGGCCGCCGCGCCTCCGAACAAGCCGTCCGGGCTGCACTCACCTCCCTGGCAGTCACCGCGGAGCGGCCGCCAACCTATCTCAACGAAGACGATCGACAGCTCCGCCGTGGGCTGCGCGCCAAGGCCCGCCAGCTCGGCGACGTCGGCAACAACCTCGACCTGCTAATCGCCGAATGTGCCTACGAGCAATGGCATCGGCTACTGTTCGCCCGCTTCCTTGCCGAGAACAACCTTCTCATCCACCCCCAGTATCGAGCACCGCTTACGCTCGATGACTGTGAAGAGCTCGCGGAGTCACTCGGAGAACCGGACGGCTGGTCCGTCGCTGCCCGCTTCGCCGCTGAGATCCTGCCCGGAATCTTCCGGCTTGATGACCCCTGTGTACGCATCCGCCTCGCCCCCGAAGGCCGGCTGTCACTAGAGAGCATCATCGCGGACCTCTCAAACGAGGTCTTCGCTAGCGACGACGCCCTGGGATGGGTCTACCAGTTCTGGCAGAAGGACAAGAAGGACGAAGTCAATGCCTCGGAACGGAAGATCAGTGGAGCCGACCTCGCTCCGGTGACCCAGCTCTTCACCGAGAATTACATGGTCCGCTTTCTCCTCGAGAACTCTCTCGGAGCCTGGTGGGCGTGCCGACACCCGGAGAGCCGGCTAGTTAAGGAGTTCGACTACCTGCGTTTTAACGACGCCGGCAAGCCCGCGGCGGGCACGTTCGATAGCTGGCCCGACAGCGTTAGCGAAGTCACAGTCATGGATCCCAGTTGCGGGTCTGGCCATTTCTTGGTTGAGGCGTTCGCAATGTTGTGGCAGATGCGCGTCGAGGAAGAGGGATTAAGCCCGGTCCAGGCCCAGGACGCGGTGCTGAGGGACAACCTGTTTGGTCTTGAGTTGGATCCGCGGTGTGTTCAGATTGCGATGTTCGCCATGGCGCTTCAAGCCTGGAAGGCTGGCGGCGGGTGGCGTCAACTACCTGTGCCGACCATCGCGTGTTCGGGGATTCCGGTGAAAGCACCCGTTGAGGAGTGGATCAAACTTGCCGACGGCGACGAGCGCATGAAAAACGCGCTCGTGCGGTTGCATATCTTGTTCCGTGATGCCGACAGCCTTGGCAGTCTCATCGATCCTAACAGGCGACTGAAATCGTCGACTCCAGTGGGCTGCAGCACTCCTTTGACGACGTCGACTGGGACGACATCGCACCACTTCTCGAGAAGGCCGCCAGGGCTGAGACAACTGACCCCGCCTCCGCCGTCCTTGGCGCTGACGCCGTCGGCATCGCCAGAGCAGCCGACTACCTTTCCCGCCAATACACCTTGGTAGTCACCAACCCCCCATTTCTCGGACGCCCGAAGATGGGGGAAACGTTGATGAACTTCTCCGAAGAATTCTTCGCCACCGCTCGACACGATCTCGCTACCGTTTTGCTTGATAGGTCACTCATTTGGGGACAAACCTCGGCTTTTGTTACCCCTCAGGGATGGCTGTTTCAACCCCGCTGGAAACGCTTTCGTCATGGACTCTTGCGCTCCAGGGGGCTGATTGCGGTCGTGTGGTTGGGCGAACATGCGTTTGAGAGTGAGGCGGCCGCAGGAGCCTTCACTTCTCTGCAAATTATCAATCGGGAAGCAGCAGTTAATAAGGACCATTTCTTCGGAATCGATTGCGACAGTGCAGAAACGCCGTCTGCAAAGGCAGATGCAGTCAGGTCCGCTGTACTTGTGCAGCTCCAGCAGTCTAGACAACGTCTTAATCCTGACGCGAGAGTACTAGTCACAACTTCTGAGATTCCGACGTTGGGCGAGGTCGCTGACTCTTATCAGGGGATCAAGACGTGCGATAACCCGAGGTTTATGCGTGCCTTTTGGGAAACTGCAGTCCAGCTTCCGGGGTGGCGGTTTATTCAGAGTGCCCCGGACAAGACTGATTTGTACCGCGGAC
>JAQTVU010000521.1 GCA_028706695.1 Mycobacterium sp. | reverse complement strand
CTGACGGCGCGGGTGCTCAACGCGCCGGCGTCCGAACCGGCGCCGGGTTCGGTCAGGCAGTAGCTGGCGACAAGCTCCATCGAGGCCAGCCGCGGAACCCAGATCTTGCGTTGTTCGGGGGTGCCGAAGGTGTCGATCATCCAGGCGCACATGTTGTGGATGGACAAGAACGCGGCGGTCGTCGGGTCGGCGACGGCCAACTGCTCGAAGATGCGGACTCCGTCGAGGCGGCGCAGCCCACTGCCGCCCACGTCGTCGCGGCAATAGATCGCCGCCATGCCCAGTTCGGCCGCCTCACGCAGGACGTCTAGCGGAAAGTGTTCCGAGGCATCCCATTCCAGGGCGTGCGGGGCGAGGCGTTTGGCGGCGAACGCGGCGGCCGTCTCGGTGATCACCCGTTCGTCGTCATCGAGCATGAACAACCCCATGAAATCTCTACGCACCCCTATCCCATTGTGGGGATGACGAATTCGGCGCCATCCTTGATGCCGGACGGCCACCGCGACGTCACGGTCTTGACCTTGGTGTAGAACTGGATCGACGCCGGGCCGTGCTGGTTGAGGTCGCCGAAGCCGGAGCGCTTCCAGCCGCCGAAGGTGTGATAGGCCACCGGCACCGGGATCTGCACGTTGACCCCGACCATGCCCACCTGCACTCGGGAGACGAAGTCGCGGGCGGTGTCGCCGTCGCGGGTGAACACCGCCGCGCCGTTGCCGTATTCGTGCTGCGAGGGCAGCCGCAGCGCCTCCTGATAGTCGCGGGCGCGGACGATACACAGCACGGGACCGAAGATCTCGTCGGTGTAGATCGACATCTCGGGGGTGACGTGGTCGAACAGGGTCGGGCCGATGAAGAACCCGCCCTCGAGGCTCGCGTCGTCGAACGTGAGGTCGTCGCTGCGGCGGTCACGGCCGTCGACGACGAGTTCGGCGCCGGCGGCCACGCCCTGGTCGATGTAGTCGCGCACCCGTGTCCGCGCGGCCTCGGTGATCAACGGGCCGTAGTCGGCCTTGGGGTCCAGGCTGTGTCCCACGCGCAGGTTGTTGATGCGCTCGACGAGTCGGGCGCGCAACCGTTCGGCGGTGTGCTGACCCACCGGCACCGCGACGCTGATCGCCATGCATCGCTCACCGGCGCTGCCGTACCCGGCGCCGATCAGCGCATCGGCGGCCTGGTCCAGATCCGCGTCGGGCATCACGACCATGTGGTTCTTCGCGCCGCCGAAACATTGCGACCGCTTGCCGTTGGCCGCGGCAGTGGCGTAGATGTACTGGGCGACGTCAGAGCTGCCGACGAAACCCACGGCCTGAATGTCGGGGTGGTGCAGGATCGCGTCGACGGCTTCCTTGTCGCCGTGGACGACCTGGAACACGCCGGAGGGCAGGCCGGCCTCGACGAACAACTCGGCCAGTCGCACCGGGACCGACGGGTCGCGCTCACTGGGCTTGAGCACGAACGCGTTCCCACAGGCCAGCGCCGGGCCGGCCTTCCACAGCGGGATCATCGCCGGGAAGTTGAACGGGGTGATGCCCGCGACCACGCCCAGCGGCTGGCGCAGCGAATAGACGTCGATGCCGGGCCCGGCGCCCTCGCTGAATTCGCCCTTGAGCAGGTGCGGAATCCCGATGCAGAACTCGATCACCTCGAGGCCGCGCTGGAGGTCGCCGCGGGCGTCGGGCAGCGTCTTGCCGTGTTCGAGGGACAGCAGCTCGGCCAGCTCGTCGATGTGTTGGTTGACCAGCTCGACGAACTTCATCAGCACGCGGGCGCGGCGCTGCGGATTCCAAGCCGCCCAGCCTTTTTGGGCCTCGACGGCCGATGCGACAGCGGCGTCGACGTCGGCCCGACCGGCCATCGGCACCGTCGCCTGGATCTGGCCGGTGCTGGGGTTGAAGACGTGGCCGGTGCGGCCGGACCGCCCGGCGGTGCGCTGCCCGTCGACGAAGTGCGGGATCTGTGTGGTCATGGGTGCCCTTGAGTGTGCTGTGCGGCCCGTAAGCCGATACTTGCATACCCTAGTAACTGGTGGCGGGCTTGGCAAGGCGGGTCGGGGCCGTCGATGTACACCCCAGGCGCCGCCCCCAACCGCACAGGCGAAGGCTGCACACTCGCGGGGTCGCTACGGCGCTTTGCCGAGCGCTTGGGCGCCACCGCCACGAAGCTGGGCCAGCCGTCGACCGACGCAGCCACGCCGGGGTGGTGGGGCCGACCGCGCGGGACCGAGCGGCAACAGCCGGTGGTCGCGGGTGAACACCAGATGCACCAGGCCAAGGGCGACTACCACGGTGGTGGATGCCACCGACCCCAGGATCAAGAACATCACCACCGCCTGGACGATGACGGCCTGAACCGGAGGCACCCCGGCCAGGATCAGGCCGGTCATCGCGCCCGGCAGGAACACCAGCCCGGTGGCCTTGGTGGTTTCGATCTGCGGGGATATCGCCGAGCGCAACGCGACGCGCAGATAGGGCGCCGCGGCCTGCCGCGACGGCTGCCCGAGGGCGAGTCTGGCTTCGACCTGGTCCCGTTTGTCGCGCAGCTCGTCGACCAGCCGGCGGGCCACCAACACCATCGCGGTCATCGAATTGCCGATCATCATCCCGGCGATCGGGACCACGGCGCGCGGCTGCAGGGGAAAGACGCGCAGCCCAAAGACGACGCCCAAGGTGACCATCGCCGCGGCCAGGAACGCGGCGATGGCCAGCGGCGCCAGCCGCGGCACCTCCGGTGCGCGTCGGCGGGCCACGTCCCCGGCGTACGCGACCATGCCGGCAATCCACGCCCACGACCACCACAGCGAACGGCCCGGCTGGAACAGCAGCGTCAACGCGCCGCCCACGAGCAGCAACTGGGCCAGCGCCCGGGCCGCCGCCCATAGGACCTGTCGCTCCAGCCCCAGCCGCTGCCACAGCGACACCGCCGCGGCCACGGCGACCAGCGCCAGCGACGTCCCC